>NZ_JASDCW010000015.1:0-90274 GCF_030407685.1 Planococcus sp. APC 3906
AAATAATGGGTATCAATCTATTTGCATGCCATGAAAATACTCAGCATAAAAAAAGCCGGCTTTTGGCCGGCTCGAAAATCTTTTTATTTTTCTTGCAGCGATTTGTAATAAGCGCCTTTTTCCGCATATTCGCGGACGATCCGCTCCATGTCCGTTTTATCTTCGACAGTTAGTTCACGGACAACTTTTGCTGGGCGGCCAAGTGCGAGCATGCCAGGCGGGATGACTTTTCCGGGCGGCACGAGGCTTCCCGCTCCGATAAATGCACCTTCGCCAACTTCTGCGCCGTCAAGGATGATCGAACCCATGCCGACAAGCGCGCCTTTGCGGATTTTGCAGCTGTGCAAGGTGACCTGGTGGCCAATCGTGACATTATCCTCTAAAATCAGCGGGTTGTCTGGGCTTTGATGCAAAACGCAGAGATCCTGGATATTGGTTTTATTGCCAATGATGGTCGGTGCGACATCGCCGCGGATGACGGTATTGAACCATACGGAAGATTCTGCGCCGATGGTGACGTCACCGGTAACCGTCGCGAAATCCGCGATGAAGACGGAAGGGTGGATGTTCGGCTGTTTGCCGTGGAACGGATAAATCATGGGAAAACCTCCAAATAAGTTAGTAGCTATCTTTAATCCTATCAAATTCGATGCAAAGGTCAAAATATTGGCGTTCATATGAAGATAAGGGGATGATGGATTTGTGGAAATGGGAAGCGGAAGGACCGGCGAAAGCGGTCATGGTCCTTGTACATAGTGCGTATGAGCACCACATGAAATATGCGTGGCTGATTGAACAATGGCGGGCTTCCGGATTCCATGTCATCATGGGGGACCTGCCTGGGCATGGCCGCGGAATTCCCGGCAGCAAGCCGCATAACGAAGCTTTCAGCGATTACGAAAAATCAGTGGAGCAGGCGATTGCGGTTGCTTTAGAAAATGAGCTGCCGGTCTTTGTTTTAGGCCACGGCCTCGGAGCGACAATCGCGATGAATGTTTTGAGCGGCAAGGCTTTTCCTATAGCTGGAGTGGTATTGAGTTCGCCATGGCTCCACTTGCTGAAAACTCCTTCTGTCTTGACGTCTGCCTTTTCCAACTTGGGCAGCCTCCGCATTGACCACGCTTTGAAAATCGAAGACTTAACGAGCAATCCGGAATCGATCGAATCCGAAAGCGGCGACCCTTTTTACCGCACAGTTGTGACGATGGGCTGGTACCGCGAACTGCATGCTTATATGAAAAAATCCATTTCTGCGAAAAGGCATTTTCCGGATATCCCGGTCATGGTCCAGACTGCAGGAAATGACAGAGTTGCAGATAAAAGTTATGCCAAGCGCTGGCTGCATGACCGCCAGCTTGGACATTTCAGCTACAAAGAATGGACCGGCTGCAGCCACGACTTGTTTTTGGAGCAGCAGCGGGAAGAAATATTCGCCGCAAACCATTCATTTGTCAAAGATGCATTGCGTTTGGTCGGCTATGTTGTGAATTAACCCTAAGCAAGGAGGAATAATGTGGCATTGAAATTCAGTATTTTAGATCAGTCACCTATAGCAGAAGGCAGTACGCCGCAGGAAGCGTTGAAAAATACGGCGGAACTTGCGCGCCATGCAGAGGAATGTGGCTATACGCGCTTTTGGGTTTCCGAGCATCACGACGCGGCTACATTGGCAGGCTCGAGCCCGGAAGTGCTGATTGCTCATCTCGGAGCGGTAACGAAAACCATCCGGCTGGGTTCTGGCGGCGTCATGCTGCCGCATTATTCAGCGTTTAAAGTCGCAGAAAATTTCAAGCTTCTGGAGGCGTTGTACCCGGAGCGGATCGATGCCGGAATGGGCCGGGCGCCGGGCGGAATGCCGCGCGCTAGCTACGCTTTGAATGACGGCAAAGCGCGGGACGCGAGCCGTTTCCCTGAACAAATCGATGAATTGCGGATGTACCTGGACGATGCGATACCGGAAGACCATCCGTATTACGGCATGAAAGCGACACCCGTGACGGACAACGCACCGCCTATTTGGATATTGGGGTCCGGACAAGATTCCGCGTTATTGGCAGCGGAAAAAGGGCTGCCTTATATGTTCGCCCAATTCATCAATGGCGAAGGCGGACAAAGTTTCGCGCGCTCGTACCGCGAGCGCTTTGCGCCATTCAATGGAAGCAAACCTTATCAAGGCGTCGCTATTTTCGCAGTCTGCCAGGAAACTGAAGAACAGGCGGAGCGGGTTGCTTCTTCGATGGATATGGCATTGGCATTCGGCGCTCAAAGCAAACCGCTATCAGGGACGCCAGCGCCGGAAAAAGCGTTGGCGTACAATTATTCGAAATTCGAGAAATTACTTGTCGAGGAAAACCGCAAGCGTATGATTGTTGGCGATCCGGTTCAGGTAGTGGATGCGCTGGAAGAGCTGGCTGCGGGATATGCAGCAGATGAAGTGATGCTAGTAACTATTACTTATGATTTCAAAGATAAACTGACTTCTTATAAACTGATTGCAGAAGAAATGAGAAAACGCCAGACGGGTTGATTCGTCTGGCGTTTTTTTGCCAAGCAGAAAGAAAAAAGGCAGACAGCCTCGCTGAAATGCTCTTTATAAAACGAATGCTGCGAAGGAAGTGGTCATTGTTTTTTTTCAAATTCATTTTTGATATCGCCAACCAATTCTTCCAGCAAATCTTCGAGTGTAACCATTCCTGAAACTTTTTCGTCTGATCCGATTATGATGGCAGAGTGGACATTGGCCTTTTGCATATTCTTGAATAATGCATCGAGTTTCTGAAATTCGTGCGCAAAATAAGGCGGCTGGATGATTTTTTGGATATCGAAAGGCCCCAATGCCGGCTGCTCCTTATAGCGGAATAAATCTTTGACATGCAAAGTGCCGATGATGTGGTTGACGTCGCTTTCGTAAACAGGGAAACGTGAAAAGCGCTGTTCTTTCATGATTTGGCTGATTTCTTCCAAGCTTTGATCTTTTGATATTACAACCAAATCTTGTAAAGGAACCATGATTTCAGCGACAGTTTTATTATTGAATTCAAATACATTAGTGATCAAAAGCTGTTCCATTTCCTGGATGCTGCCCATTCCGATGCCTTCTGCCAGCAGCATGCGGATTTCTTCTTCTATCTCTTCTTCCTCTTTTTTATGGAGGTCGACGCCGAATAACCGGAGAATCGTATTGGTCGACCAAGATAATAGTTTTACGAAAGGTGCAGCAGTTTTGGACAATAGATAGAGCGGCCAGATTGCAGCCATAGATACAGTTTCTGCCCGCTGCATCGCTAGTCGCTTCGGCACCAATTCACCGAAAACCAAAGTGAAATAAGAAAGAATTATCGTGATGCCGACCAAAGACACCGTTTCGAGCAATTGCATGCTGCCTGGGATTCCAATGCCAAAGAGCCATATCGACATATCACTTGAAAAACTATCGGCGGCTAAAGCGCTCGCCATAAATCCTGCAAATGTGATGCCGAGTTGGATTGTGGCGAGAAATCGGCTTGGTTCTGATAATAATTTAGCGATCATGTCAGCTTTTAGGTTGCCTTCTGCAGCCATTTTAATGACTTTATTGTCATTCAATGAAATCAAAGCAATTTCGGAAGCGGCAAAAAAAGCATTCAGCAAAACCAATAAGATTAATATAGCCAGTTCGATTCCCATCCGCACATCTCCTTGCAATTGGAATTGTCTTCTTCCATTCCCGATTTTAAGCAAGTTGAAAATCATTTAGCATTATGCGCAGAATAGAAGAGTGTTCCTGTAATTTATTAAAAAAAGAGTTGAATTTATGATTTTCTCAACAAAAGCATTCTGCATCCCAGCGCTTAAGAAAAGGGTGCTAAGAAGAAGGGGGCGTTAAAGTGGCCAAAATTAAACAACAAAGCAACGCTAAAATCGCAATTGTCACGGGAGCCAGCCGGTTGAATGGCATCGGAGCCGCTATTTGCCGGGAATTGGCAGAAAGCGGCTGCCATCTCTTTTTTACCTATTGGACAGAATACGACAGGAGCATGCCGTGGGGTGTAGGTGCAGAAGAACCCCAAAAGCTGCAAGAGGAACTCACGGCATCAGGCGTTAAGGTGTCGAGCCTGGAAGTGGACTTGGCTCAAATCGATTTTGTGGATCTTTTATTGGACCGGGTTTCAGCTGAATTCGGAGAACCAGACATTTTGGTCAATAACGCTGCGTATTCGACAGCTACCGATTATGCCAGTTTGACGGCAACCGAATTAGACCGCCATTACCAGGTGAACGTCCGGGCAACGGCTTTGCTGAGTGCGGGATTTGCACAGCGTTTCAAGAAAAAAAGAAGGGGGCAGAATCATCAATATGACCTCAGGCCAGTTTCAAGGCCCAATGGCTGGAGAGCTGGCTTATGCGGCGACAAAAGGTGCGATTGATGCATTGACCATTACATTATCTGCTGAAGTTGCGCCGCTCGGCATCACGGTCAATGCGGTGAACCCGGGTCCGACCGATACCGGATGGGCAACTGGGGAAACAAAACGCTTTTTGGAAACGAAATTCCCGACAGGCAGGCTCGGCCAGCCGCGGGATGCTGCGAAGCTTGTGAAATTTCTCGCCAGCGAAGATGCGGAATGGATCACGGGTCAAATCATCCATTCCGAAGGGGGCTTTATGAGGGGATAAAATGCTTCCACTTAATGGTTCAAGCAAAAGAAAAAGGCAGCCATTGAGGCTGCCTTTCAGAGTGTAGACAAAAGGGGTTTTGGAATGAGTTCATTCCAAAACCCCTTTGTTTTTTCAGAATATCGGCTTTAACGGCGGAGTAGACCTTTTAGCGTTTACCCGATTAACCTAATATCGGCTCTTTCCATGTCCAGTTGGCCATCTTTTTTAAATTCATGCAAGCAAATGTAAGCATCGCCTGCATGGACAATTTCTTCAGACCTCGGAGCGTTGTCCAACGCATGCCATGCTTTTCCTTTGCATCAGCGAAAACCCGCTCAATCGTTTCCTTCCGCCTTTTGTAAATGGCTTTGACTTCGTCGAGGTGGCGAAGGCGCTCCACTTCTTCCAGATACGCTTGCCACACATGCCGATTGACCACCTTCTGGTGGTTCTTGCTTTCCGTACACTGGGTCAAAAGTGTACAGTTGACGCAAATCGCTGGACGGGATTTGTATTCCCGGTACCCCTCTTTATTGGTGGTGGAATAAGCCAAAACTTGCCCATCTGGGCACAGATAATGATCGTGCAACTCGTCATAGAGATAATCGCTTTTCCGGAAGAATCCTTTTTTTGTCCGCGGACGTGTATAAGGTAACGCGGGCATCATGTCTTTACCGATCAGGTAACGGGCAATCGCCGGTGTTTTGTAGGCGGCGTCAGCTGCGACAGCGGAGGGTTTCATAACCTTCTCGATCAGTTCCGAAAGGAGTGACTCCAAGACTTGGCTGTCGTGGACATTTCCTGGCGTCACACAGGAACCGACCACAAAACCGTTGCGATCGGCAGCGGCGTGAAAGGAATAGGCAAACTGTTTCGTCCGTTCATCTTTGACGTAATAGCCACTTTCGGGATCTGTCTTGCTTTCTTTGATTTCCTTTTCCTCCACCTTATCGAACTTATCGGGTGGGAATGGGTTTTTCCCATGATCGATCCGGTCTTGGTTGATCTCCTCTTGAAGCTGTTCCTGATAAGCCCGGGTTTCTTTACGAACCACTTTCTTTTCAAACTTCCGTTTATTGGCACTCGCTTTGACATGGGTGGAATCGATAAAGACATGTCCCGGACTAATCAATTTCTTGTCCGCTGCAGTTTTCAGGATGCGGTAGAAAATCTGTTCAAACAGGTCCGTGTTTTTGAAGCGCCGTTCGTAATTCTTGCCGAATGTGGAGAAATGCGGCACTTTATCGTGGAAGCCAAATCCAAGGAACCAACGATAGGCCATGTTGGTTTCCACTTCTTCGATGGTCTTACGCATGGAACGGATGCCGAAGGTATATTGGATGAACGTCAATTTAATGAGGATAACAGGGTCGATGCTTGGGCGACCGATCTCGGAATACGTGTCTTTCACGATGTCGTAGATGAACGAAAAGTCGAGGGCGGCTTCCATTTTGCGAACCAGATGGTTCGGTGGGATCAGCTGGTCCAGGGTTACGGTCTCCAATTGATTTCGATGAATCGGACTGTGTTTTGTCATCATGTTCATCACCTCACGGTTTTTATGCTTTTATTTTAACCGCATTCCGACCGATTGGAAGAGGATTTTTTCCTACTCCCTCCACTTAAAAAGAAACAAAGCGAAGGCGCGTCAACGGGGTAGGCGAAGCAAGAAGACAGGTGCTCTTCCTGGCTTTTTGCGGGAGCCATCCCCAGAGCGACCGTAGCGGTTAATCGACTTCATGCCACAAAAAAACTGTAGACCACTCGAGTGACTCGAGTTTGTCTACAGTCTGAAAGGCAGCCATTGAGGCTGCCTTTTTCGATTCGTTTTGAGTTTTCGCTTGGAAAACCGTTTGCTGTTACGAAGTTTTGCGGTTTTTCACCATATCGATCAGGCCAACTGCTTGGCTGCTCCACTGGTCGACTTGAGCAGCGTTGCGTTTGTCATGGTCAACCTTGGTAGCGATGTTCGTAGTGATGGCATGAACCGATGCGTTCAAGTCAACGACTGAATTCTTTGTGCCTTTTAATGCATCAACTGTAAAACCGACTTTTTCGGATTTCATGTTCATGTCTTCTTTTATTTCGTTTGTCCGGTGCTGCAAGCTCGTCGTTTCCAGGTTGAGCTTATCCATCCGCTCTTTCAAGTTGTTGGCGGAACCTTTAATTTCTTTCACCGGTTCCTTCATTCCTTTGATCAAAAGGAAAACCCCGATTCCTGCGACGATCAATCCAATTACGACGAGTGCTAATGCTATGTACAGATACATTGCTGGTTCCATTTTGTTTCCTCCTTCATATTATTGGCGTATTGGATATCTTATACCCGTTTTGCACACCGCATTAACATGCGAGAAGAGCAATCATGCGTTCTTTGACCGCTTTTTCTCGATGGCGACCAAAAAAGGAGGGGAATGCTGCTGGTTGATAAATTCATACCGCATGACGTCATAAGAAATCTGGGGCAAAGCGCGGACGAAATCCATGACGGCATCGCGCTCTTCGCTGCCGCCTTCGTGGCCGGAATAAATGACGATCAGCACCAGGCCGTTTTCCTTCAGCAATTCCAAGCATTGCTCGATTGCTTGCAGCGTACTGTCGGATTTCGTGATGATGCTGTGGTCGCCTTTCGGCAAATAGCCGAGATTGAAAACGGCTGCAGCAATCGGCTCGTGGACACGCGCCGAAATTTCCGCGTGGCTAGCGTGGAACAGCTCGACATTCGGGTAATCTGCGACACGCTCGCGCGTCGCGTCGATTGCTTCCTGTTGGATATCGAAGGCATATACTTTACCGGAAGGGCCGGTGAGCTGCGCCAGGAAAAGGGTGTCGTGGCCGTTGCCGGCTGTTGCGTCGATTGCCGAATCGCCGGCTGATACCACTTGCTGCAATAAGTTTTTAGTGAAAGGCAGGACGCGCTGCAATGTCATGATTTCACACGCTCCTTGAAATGTTTTCCTTGCCAGCTACCGCGTTCAGCAAGTTCCTTATCGATGCCGTTCAAGACGTCCCATTTATTGACGCTCCACATCGGCCCGATCATCAAATCGATCGGCCCATCTCCCGTAATGCGCTGGACGACCATCTCTGGCGGCAATATCTCCAATTGGTCAGCAACAAGGCGGATGTATTCCTCTTTACCAAGAAATTCAAGCATGCCTTTTTCGTATTGCTTGACCATTGGTGTGCCTTTCAATAAATGAAGCAGATGGATTTTGATGCCTTGGACATCCAGTTTCGCGACTTCGCGCGCGGTTTCCATCATCATGCCGCGGTCTTCAAGCGGCAAGCCGTTGATGATATGCGTGCAGACGCGGATGCCGCGTTTCCGCAATTTCTCGACGCCTTCTTGATAAAGCGCAAAGTCATGCGCACGGTTGACCAATAGCGCAGTCTTTTCATGGACTGTCTGCAAGCCGAGCTCGATCCATAAATATGTGCGTTCATTCAGCTCCGCCAAATAGTCGACCACGTCGTCGGGCAAACAGTCGGGACGGGTTGCAATGCTCAGGCCGATGACATTTTCCTGTGCCAAAGCGGCTTCGAATTTTTCCTTGATGACTGCGAGCGGCGCGTGGGTATTCGTATAGGCTTGAAAATAAGCCATGTATTTCGCATCTTTCCATTTGCGGTGCATCGTCGTTTTGACTTTCTCGAATTGCACATCGATCGGGTCGACGCGGTCGCCGGCAAAATCGCCGGAGCCGGCCACGCTGCAGAATGTGCAGCCGCCAAAAGCCACGGTACCGTCACGATTCGGGCAGTCAAAGCCCGCGTCCAAAGCAATTTTCATGACCTTGAAGCCAAAATGGTCCCGCAAATGGCGGTTCCACGTATAATAACGTTTGCCGTCGGAAGAAAAAGGCAAAAGATCATCCATTGTCTAACAACTCCTCTGCGGTTATTGTATCACGGCCCGAAAAGACGCGGCAATGGCATGCCGCAATGGCGCTATTCGCATTTCTTAGATATTGCGTTTTGTGGAGGAGTTTGTTTAAATTAAAAAGGAAAGCGCTTTAATTTAAAAAATTCTGTACATAGAAGAATGGAGGCCACTTGAAATGAAACCGATATATGGATCTGCGAAAGAAGCAGTTGCCCAAATTCAAGACGGCGCGACAATCATGGTCGGCGGTTTTGGATTGGTAGGAATCCCCGAGCAATTGATCTTGGCGTTAGTAGATAAAGGGATTAAAGAACTTACTGTAATCTCCAATAATTGTGGCGTCGATGAATGGGGCTTAGGCCTGTTATTGAAAAATAAACAAATCAAGAAAATGATCGGCTCGTATGTCGGCGAAAACAAAGAATTCGAGCGCCAAGTATTATCCGGCGAAATCGAAGTGGAATTGACGCCGCAAGGCACATTGGCTGAAAAAATGCGTGCAGGCGGCGCTGGAATTCCGGCATTTTTCACACCAGCCGGCGTTGGCACGATGATTGCGGAAGGCAAGGAAATCCGCGAATTCGACGGCAAGGAATATGTCCTTGAACATGCGTTGAAAGCGGATTTCGCTTTAGTGCGCGCGCATAAAGCCGATAAGATGGGGAATCTCGTCTACAACAAAACGGCACAGAACTTCAACCCGCTCGCTGCAGCTGCAGGGAAAATCACCATTGCGGAAGTGGAAGAAATCGTGGAAACGGGCGACATCGATCCGAACCACGTTCAGACGCCAAGCATTTACGTCCAAGGCTTGCTGCAAGCGAAACAGGAAAAACGCATCGAACGCCTGACAACTCGATAGATATAGAAAGGACGGGAAGACTGTGGATAAGAATTTAGTGAGAGAACGCATTGCCCGCCGCGCGGAGCAGGAAATCAAAGACGGAGACTATGTCAACCTCGGAATCGGCATGCCGACATTGGTAGCCAATTTCATTTCTGACAATAAAAGCGTTGTGCTGCAATCGGAAAACGGTTTGCTTGGCATCGGCCCATACCCGACAGAAGACCAGGTGGACCCTGATTTGATCAATGCAGGGAAAGAAACGGTCACGGCAATTCCGGGCGCGGCGTATTTCACCAGCGCGGAATCGTTCGCGATGATCCGCGGCGGCCATATTGATGTCGCGATTTTAGGCGGCATGGAAGTGGCTGAGAACGGCGATTTGGCCAACTGGATGATTCCAGGGAAAATGATCAAAGGCATGGGCGGCGCGATGGACTTGGTGCACGGCGCGAAGAAAGTCATCGTCATCATGGACCATGTGGCGAAAGACGGTTCTTCCAAGATCAAGAAACAATGCGAGCTGCCGTTGACGGGCAAAGGCGTCGTCAACAAAATCATCACGGAGCGTGCAGTGATGGAAGTGACGGAAAACGGCTTGGTGCTGATCGAAGTGTTTGAAGGCTTCACTGTCCAGGACATCATCGACTCTACCGATGCGCCGTTGAATACAGATAACGTGAAAGTATCGTAAGCTATTGCCAAAAAACGGTGTGTCCGCTAAAATTAACTTTAATAGCTTTTGACAGTGAAGAGGATCAGTAAATTGTTTTTTGTCGACAGAGAGCCGGCGGCAGGTGCGAGCCGGTGTCAAAAACAATTGAACTCGCCTTAGAGTCTGTGCAGCCGAAACCAAGTAGGCCGCACCGTTTTCCGCGTTAAGGAGTCAAGTTGAGCGGGAAACCGCTAATTTGGGTGGCACCGCGGGAAAACTCCCGTCCCTTATTCCAAGGGACGGGAGTTTTTATTTTTTGCCGCAGGTGCCTGAGCTGTTTTCGTTTTTAATTCGAGGAGGAACTGGAAATGACATTCAAGCACAAGGAAATCGAGAAGAAATGGCAGAAACATTGGGAAGACAATAAGACGTTCAAAATGGAAACGGATTTTTCGAAACCGAAATTCTACGCGTTGGATATGTTCCCTTATCCATCAGGAGCCGGCTTGCACGTCGGGCATCCAGAAGGCTACACGGCTACGGATATTTTAAGCCGCCAGAAACGCATGCAAGGCTTCGACGTTTTGCATCCGATGGGCTGGGACGCTTTCGGGTTGCCTGCTGAACAATACGCACTCGACACGGGCAACGACCCGGCTGAATTCACGGCGAAAAACATCGCGACGTTCAAGCGCCAGATCCAGGAACTTGGCTTCTCGTACGACTGGGACCGCGAAGTGAATACAACGGACCCGAAATATTATAAATGGACGCAGTGGATTTTCACCCAGCTGTACAATAAAGGCTTAGCGTATGTCGACGAAGTGGCAGTGAACTGGTGCCCGGCACTTGGCACAGTGCTTGCCAACGAAGAAGTGATCGACGGTTTGTCCGAGCGCGGCGGCCATCCGGTTGAACGCCGTCCGATGCGCCAATGGGTGCTGCGCATCACCGAATACGCAGACCGTTTGCTGGAAGACTTGAACGATTTGGACTGGCCGGAAAGCTTGAAAGACATGCAGCGCAACTGGATCGGCAAATCCGAAGGCGCAGAACTTGAATTCAAAGTTGACGGCATGGAGCATTCATTCCGCGCATTTACAACGCGTCCGGATACGATTTTCGGGGCAACGTATGCTGTCTTGGCACCGGAACATAAATTGGTGGCGTCGATTACAGCGGCTGAGCAAAAAGAAGCAGTCGAAAAATACATCGACGACGTGAAAACGAAGAGCGACTTGGAGCGCACAGATCTGGCGAAATCGAAATCGGGTGTTTTCACCGGCTCTTACGCAGTCAACCCGGTCAGCGGCGAAAAAATGCCGATCTGGATCGCTGATTACGTACTGGCAACTTACGGAACTGGTGCCATTATGGCAGTTCCGGCACACGACGAACGCGATTACGAATTCGCGAAGCAATTCGATTTGCCGATTGTTGAAGTTGTTTCAGGCGGGGATATTTCGACGGAAGCATACGCAGGCGACGGCGAGCTGGTCAATTCCGATTTCTTGAACGGCTTGAACAAAAAAGAGGCGATTGAGCGCGCGATTTCATGGCTGGAAGAACACGGTGCCGGCGAGAAGAAAATCACGTACCGCTTGCGCGATTGGCTGTTCAGCCGCCAGCGCTATTGGGGTGAGCCGATTCCGATCATCCATTGGGAAGACGGCACGATGACGCCGGTCGATGAAAAAGACTTGCCATTGATGCTGCCGGTGACGACAGATATCAAACCGAGCGGTACAGGCGAATCACCGCTTGCCAACATCACGGAATGGGTCAACGTCGTGCATCCGGAAACGGGCATGAAAGGCCGCCGCGAAACGAACACGATGCCGCAATGGGCAGGAAGCTGCTGGTATTATTTGCGCTACATCGATCCGAACAACGAAGAAGCGTTGGCGGATCCGGAATTATTGAAACACTGGCTGCCGGTCGATGTCTACATCGGCGGCGCGGAGCACGCGGTATTGCATTTATTGTATGCACGCTTCTGGCATAAAGTGCTTTACGACATCGGCGTAGTATCGACGAAAGAGCCGTTCCAGAAATTATTTAACCAAGGGATGATTTTGGGCGAAGGCAACGAGAAAATGTCGAAATCGAAAGGCAATGTCGTCAACCCGGACCAGATCATCGAAAGCCACGGCGCGGATACGCTGCGCTTGTACGAAATGTTCATGGGGCCGCTTGAGGCATCAATCGCCTGGTCGACGAACGGTTTGGACGGCGCGCGCCGCTTCTTGGACCGCGTCTGGCGCTTGTTGATCGAAGAAGGTACATTGAGCCCGAAAGTCACCGATGCAAACGACGGCAAGATGGAAAAAGTCTATCACCAAACCGTTAAAAAAGTGACCGAGGATTTCGAAGGCTTGCGCTTCAATACGGCCATTTCGCAAATGATGGTCTTTATCAATGAAGGCTATAAAGCCGATTCGATTCCGAAAGAATATGTCGAAGGCTTTGTGAAATTGCTGTCGCCGATCGCGCCTCATGTAGCTGAAGAGCTATGGGAGAAATTAGGGCACGCAGAAACCATCACGTACGCCGTTTGGCCGGAATTCGACGAGTCGAAAATGATCGAGGACGAAGTCGAAGTCGTTGTGCAAGTGAACGGCAAAGTGCGCACGAAAATCGTTGTCGCAAAAGATTCAACCAAAGAACAATTGGAAGCAGCAGCGTTAGCTGATGAGGCAATCGTGAAAGCTGCGGAAGGCAAACAAGTCCGCAAAGTGATTGCGATTCCAGGGAAATTGGTCAACGTCGTCATTTCATAATTTATATAGAAAAGCCTGTCCGGCGTCGGACAGGCTTTTTTGTGCTGCTGCAAGTAAACGGCTGTTTGCTGCAAGTTAAGCAGGGAATGCTGCAAGTAAAATGAAGATACTGCAAGTGTTTTCGATTTGCTGCAAGTAAACCGGTGGATTCTCCAAGTAAATCGCGGATACTGCAAGCAAATGATTTATTCTGCAAACAAATCGGCAGATTCTGCAAACAAACTCCGTATTCTGCAAACAAATCAAAAATCGGCATCTTTTCATCAACAATTGCGGTCCTATTAGAAAAGCCGCCCGCAATAGCGGACGGCCGGGCATAACATTAATGTGTTTTTGAAAATGCGGCTGCGCTTTGGCCGGCGACGTTGCCGGTCACCAAAGCGGAGGTGATGTTATAGCCGCCGGTGTAGCCGTGGATATCCAGGATTTCACCGCAGAAATAAAGTCCGGGCTTTTTGCGCGAAGCCATCGTTTTTGGCTCGATTTCCTTGATGGAGACGCCGCCGCCAGTGACGAATGCTTTTTCAATCGGTTGGCTGCCGTTGACTAACATCGAGAATGCAGTCAATTGCTGGGCCAGCACGCGAACTTTGTCGCTCGCGAGCTCGGCACCAACCGCTTGCGGATCTATTCCAGCGCGCTCGAGCAGGAATAGCAGCCAGCGTTCCTGGGTGATGCTTTTCCAGACATTCTTGACGGCTTTTTTCGGCTCTTCTTTCATCATCTTCAAGAGCATTTGGAACGCCGATTCGGCATTTTCACCCGGCAGCGTATTGATGCGCATTTCCACCGGAAGTCCGCCGTTTTTCTTCATTTCCTTGACGACGTACTGGCTGCAGCGCAGCACAGCCGGACCGCTGAGGCCGAAATGGGTAAACAGCATGTCCATCTGATGGGTGACGAGCACTTTTCCTTTTTTATTGTACACGGAAACAGCGGCGTCGCGCAGGGCAAGACCCTGCAATTCACGGCTGACGATGAACGGCTCTTTTGACAACAGCGGAACTTCCGTCGGATATAAATCGGTCACCGTGTGGCCCGCTTTTTGCGCCCATGGATAGCCGTCGCCGGTCGAACCGGTCTGCGGCACCGCTTTGCCGCCGACTGCGACGACAACGGCTTTCGCGGTGAATTCTTCGCCGGAATGAAGCCGCACGCCGGTGATTTTCTCGTCGGTCATCAATAGCTTCTTGACCGGGGAATCGAGCATCACTTTGACATTGAGGCGGTCCATTTCCTTGAACATTGCCTCCGCAACATCTTGCGCCCGGTCGGAAACGGGGAACATGCGGCCATGGTCTTCTTCTTTCAGCGCTACGCCGAGCCCTTCGAAAAAGTTGATGATGTCTTCGTTATTGAACACGGAAAACGGGCTGTAAAGGAATCGGCCGTTTCCGGGAATGTGCTTGACGATTTCTTCCAATGGCAGGCGGTTCGTAACATTGCAGCGGCCGCCGCCGGAGATGATCAGTTTCTTGCCGAGCTTTTTGCCTTTTTCAATCAATAAAACCTGTTGGCCGTTAGAAGCCGCGGCGATCGAAGCCATCAATCCTGATGGTCCGCCGCCGATGATTATTACGTCATACATAATTTAAGAACTCGCTTTCGTTTTTATTAGTGTCCAGACTCCAGCGCCTCTTCGAGCTGAACAGGCGCTTCCGCTTTTCTCAAGTATACACGATGCGGCAAAACTCGTTGAGTAATTTAGTTTATAGGTGTAAACTATCGTGTAGATTGTTTTTTTATCATCTCAAGTCAGGAAGTGCAAAATGTCAACATTAATCAAAGGAACCGCCATTTTAACTTTAGGTTTATTCATATCCAAAGTCCTTGGCATCATTTACGTCATCCCGTTTTACAGCATGGTCGGGGAAGAGAACATCGGCCTCTACCAGTACGCATACATACCATATAATTTAATGCTGTCGCTGGCGATTTCCGGAGCGCCGATCGCATTTTCGAAATTCGTCGCAAAATACAATTCGCTGGGTGATTATGAAACCGGCCGCAGGCTTTTGAAATCCGGCTTGCTGACGATGATGATCACTGGTTTCGTGTCATTCCTCGCGCTCTACTTTTTCGCAGGACCGCTGGCGGAAATTACAATAGATGAAAAAGAAAAAATCCATTCCGTGCAAGATATCAAAGAAGTGATTCAATGGGTGAGTTTCGCGTTGATCGTCGTACCGTTCATGAGTTTGTTCCGCGGATTCTTCCAGGGCTATAACTTCATGATGCCGACAGCCGTGTCCCAGCTGATTGAGCAAATTGTACGCATCGTCTTCTTATTAGCGGGGGCTTACCTCGTATTGAACGTTTTTGGCGGCACAGAGAAAACGGCTGTGCAGTTTGCCGTATTGTCGGCGTTCATCGGCGCACTAGGCGGAGTTCTGGTATTGTTCTATTACTGGAAAAAGCGCAAGCCGGAATACGATGAACTTCGTAAAAACTCTGTTGAGTCTTATGACGTCAGTTTGCGTGACATGTACAAAGAAATTGCGATTTATGCAGTGCCTGTCGTGTTTCTTGGAATTGCCAATCCATTGTTCCAATTCGTTGACATGCTGACGTTCAACAATGCAATGGGGTCTACTGAAGGGGCTGCCAATTCAAGCATTTACTTGAGCATGCTGAACTTTACAACCCATAAACTGGTGATGATCCCGGTGATGCTTGCTACCGGATTTTCCATGGCATTGATTCCATTGATCACAAAATACTTTACGACAAACCAGCACCAATCCGTCAACCGCACGCTCGATCAGGCATTCCAGATTTTATTGTTCCTGACATTGCCAGCGGTTGTCGGCATGACATTATTATCGGATGAACTTTACCACATTTTCTATGAAGTAAGCGATGCAGGTTCAGAAATCCTAGCCCATTACTTGCCGGTTGCGATTCTTTTCGCTTTGTTCCCGGTAACGGCGTCGATTCTGCAAGGGATCAACCAGCAAAAATGGATCATCTTGAATTTATTGACCGGTTTGCTGTTGAAATTGGCATTGAACATTCCGTTGATCAAGCTTTTTGAAACAGATGGCGCAATTGCTGCGACGATTATCGGCTATGTTGTCGCAATCGGCATGAACCTTGTGGTCATCAAAGTGACGTTGAATTACCAATCGAATATGGTGCTGCGCCGGCTGTTCCTCATCTCGTTAATGAGCGCAGCGATGGCAGCAGCTGTCTACGGCACGCTTGCTGTACTCGATCTGTTCCTTGGCATGGACACGAAATTGCATTCGGTTGCCCGCATTTTGATTGTCGGTGCAGTCGGCGGAGCGGTTTATGGCTTCCTTGGTTTGAAAACCGGGATTGCGCAGAAACTGCTTGGTGAACGCTTGACGAAATACACGAAGAAATTCGGTTTCTAGGAGGCCCCCATGCGCATAGATAAATTTTTGTCGAATATGGGCTTTGGCTCACGCAAAGAAGTGAAGATTTTATTGAAGTCGAAAGCGGTGGAAGTGAACGGCGAAACCGTCAGAGATCCAAAGGTCCACGTTGATGAAACAAAAGACGAAGTTTCGGTAGAGGGCGAAAAGGTGGAATACAGCGAATTCATCTACCTGCTGATGAATAAACCCCCGGGCGTCATTTCGGCGACCGAGGACAAATACGATGAAACGGTCATCGATTTGCTGGGGCCGGATGAACAGAATTATGAACCGTTTCCGGTCGGCCGGCTCGACAAGGATACAGAAGGCTTGCTGCTGCTGACAAATGACGGCAAGCTGGCGCACGAATTGCTGTCTCCGAAAAAACACGTCGATAAACGCTATTTCGCGAGAATCGATGGCGTGGTGACGGAAGAGGACGGCGAAGCATTCAAGCGCGGCGTCATGCTCGATGACGGCTACACAACAAAACCGGCGCAGCTTGAAATCCTCAAAAGCGGTGCACAGTCGGAAATCGAATTGACGATCACGGAAGGGAAGTTCCATCAGGTCAAGCGCATGTTCCAAAGTGTCGGCAAAGAAGTCGTTTACTTGAAACGGCTGTCGATGGGGGCGCTCGAACTGGATCCGTCATTAAATCTTGGTGAATACAGACACTTAACTGAAGAAGAGCTCGACTCTTTGAAAACAAGAAAATGACCGCATAAGCTGCGGTCATTTTCTTTGTTTTCAAGATTTTTCTAGGATGTCATTTTGACTTTTTTTTGCGTCGTAGTCCATTTGCCTCGAATTGGGCTTTCCACCAAGTCGTTAAAGGCTAACACATTCAAATCTCTTTGAATGGTGCGAGGAGTGATGCCGAATTCATCGACAAGATCTTGCGTAGTTACAGTTCCGTTATCACGGATGTACTTATACATATCTTTGATGCGAATTAACATGCGATCAGTAGTTGGTTTCAAAGAGAGACCACTCCTTCATCTTTTTTCCATTTGGCAAAGACAAGCGGACGAAGCGCCGGGCGAACCCCAGCTGATTTGAAATTAATGCCAACGACATCCCCTTTTCTTAAAAATTATGCCAGATGTATTTGTCTGACAATTTAATTATAGCTAATTACCAATAAGATATCTACGATTTTCCCTTTTACTTAACATAAGTTCAACAATTGTTACAAAGCATTTTCTGACAAATTAGCCCGAAGTTCTTTTATTTATTCGTAAAAGGTGTACAATAGCTTTAATTAACGGACAAATAAAAAGGCAAACGAGTTTGATACAGGAGTGTGGTTTATGGATTGGCAACTAGAGGCGGAAAAGCGCAAAGACAGCATCATCAAGGATTTGCAGGAACTCATTTCAATTCCGAGTGTGTTGAACGATGAAGCGGAAGAGGGTGCGCCGTTCGGCAAAGACGTCAAACGGGCGCTCGATTGGTTTCTGGATCAAGGAGCCGCGCGGGGGTATAAAGTGAAAAACGTCGCGGACGTGGCTGGCCATATCGAAACCGGTAATGGCGAAGAGCTTCTGGGAATTCTCGGCCATGTTGATGTCGTGCCTGCTGGGGCCGGCTGGACGAAAGATCCGTTCGGCGGCATGGTGGAAAACGGCAAACTCTACGGACGTGGAGCGATTGATGACAAAGGGCCGACAATCGCAGCTTGGGCTGCGTTGAATATGGTGAAAGACGCCGGCTTTGAATTTACAAAGCGCGTGCGCCTGATTATCGGTACAGATGAAGAAAGCGGCTTCCGCTGTGTCGACCGTTATTTCGAAACAGAAGAAATGCCGACGATCGGCTTTGCGCCGGATGCCGATTTCCCGATCATCAATGCGGAAAAAGGGATTGCGTCGGTCGCGCTGACGATGTCTTCTTGGCAATCGGCGGACGCGCTGCAAAGTTTCGCTGCCGGCAACCGGACCAATATGGTGCCGGATTTGGCGGAAGCCGTTGTTACAGGAGCACTCGCCGACTGGCAGCCGCCGTTCGAAGCGTTCCTGGCGCAGCATGGTGTGGCAGGAGCTGCGGAAGCCATTGATGATGGAGTGAAATTAACGGTGCACGGCAAATCGGCCCATGCCATGGAGCCGGAAGATGGCGTCAATGCTGGAATCTTGCTGGCGCTGTTTTTGAAAGAACGGCTTGCAGGCGACGGCGGGAGGTTTACCGCTTTTCTGGCGGATCATTTTTACAACGATTCACGGGGCCGAAAGCTTGGGCTCGATTTCAAGGATGAGGTGTCCGGCGATACAACGCTGAACGCTGGCGTCATCCGTTATGAACATGGCAAGAAAGCGGCAATCGAGGTAAGCATGCGTTATTCGATCTCTTTCCCGTTTGAAGAACGGATCGGCATCGACATGCCGGAAGGCTTTGAGCTCACGGTTGATTCAAACTCCCCACCGCACCACGTCGACGCGGCGGACCCGTTCATCAAGACATTGCAGACGGCCTATGAAAAGCAGACCGGCGACAAAGCGGATTTGCTTGCCATCGGCGGGGGAACTTACGCGCGCGTCCTTGATAAAGGGGTGGCATTCGGAATGCTGTTTCCTGGTGAGAAGGACGTCGCCCACCAGGCGGATGAATTTGTGGATATCGAAAATCTGCTGAAGGCCGTTGCAATTTACGCTGAAGCGATTTATCAATTGGCTTGCAAACAATAATGAAAGAGGGATGCTGTATGGATTGGATTTTACACAATGAAGAATTTATTCGCGAGGAAGAACTGAACATTTCAAAAGAAGACCGAGGCTATCAATTCGGAGACGGCATTTATGAAGTCGTCCGCGTATACGAAGGCAATTTGTTTACTGCGGAAGAGCATATTGACCGTTTTTACGAAAGCGCGGAAAAAATCAAGATCGTCATCCCTTATACGAAAGACGTTTTCCACAAAATGCTGTACGATTTGGTGGAAATGAACGAAATCAACAACGGTCAGGTTTATGTCCAGATCACCCGTGGACATGCACTCCGCCAGCATCATTTCCCGGAGTCGACTTCGCCGGTGGTGGTCGCGTATACGAAAACGGTGGAACGTCCGCTTGAGTTGATGCGAAACGGTGCAAAAGGCGCGTTCATCGAAGATGTCCGCTGGCTGCGCTGCGACATCAAGAGCTTGAACTTGCTCGGCAATGTCATGGCGAAACAGGAAGCACATGAAAAAGGCAGTTTTGAAGCCATTCTGCATCGAGGCGAAGTCGTTACTGAAGGTTCTTCCTCGAATATGTACGGCGTGAAAGACGGCATTATTTATACGCATCCGGCTACAAATTTAATCCTTAATGGCATTACGAGAAGAGTGATCTTACAGCTCAGCCAAAATCTCGGCATCGAAGTGCAGGAAATGGCATTCACCAAAGCCCAGGCTTTGGAAATGGATGAATTCTTCATGTCTTCGACAACTGCTGAAATCATGCCGATCACCGAAATCGACGGCAACCCGATAGGGCAAGGCATTCCAGGCGAGTTGACGAAAAAGCTTCAGCAAGCATTTGAAGCGAACTTGAAACTGGCAGTTAAAATGTAAAAGTGGTCGGCGAAAGCCGATCACTATTTTTTTGTAGACGCGCAAGTGGTAAACTTGGTAAAGGTGATGATTATGCAAACACATTATTTTATCGGCATCAATATTCCGGAAGCGGCTGCAAAAGAGTTGGCAGAGGCGCGCGGGCAATGGAACCTGCAAAGCCATAAAAAATATACGCGGCCGCAGGATATGCATATAACGCTGCTGTTCATCGGCAGTGCAGAAGAAACTCAGCTGCAGGAAGCGGCTCAAGCGCTGGAGGAAATCTCGCAAGCGCCTTTTGATTTGGCGATAAATGGCGTCAAGACCTTCGGCAACCCGCAGACGCCGCGCATCATCTACGCTGCAATTGCGGACAGCGCTCCGCTGATGGAACTGCAGGAAAAGGTCAGAGAAATCACGCAAAAATTCAATTTGTCATCGGACCAGAAGCCTTTTGTGCCGCACATCACACTGGCTGCCAAATGGGCAGGCGGCAGCGAGATGGAAGAAGCACCGGTGTTCAAGATGCCAAGCATTTCATTTCGCGTCGAGGAATTTTCATTGTTCCGCATTGAACCGCAGAATATGCGCAAATATGTGCCGCAAGCAACTTACCGATTGCAGGAAGGCGTCTGACGCCAAAAGAGGGGTCATATGAAAACAATCATTATCGTCAACCCGGCAGCCGGCAACGGCAATGCAGCAAAAAAATGGAATAAATTCAAAAACACCGCGGCGTTTCCCCATGAATTGGTTATGACGCAATATGCGGGACATGCGGAAGAAGCGGCTGCGCGGCTCCGTGAAGCCGATGAACCGGTGCTGGTCATCGGCTTCGGCGGCGACGGCACGATGCGTGAAATCGTTGCGGGCGCTGCGGGTGCGCCCAATTTGATCGTAGGTTCGGTCGCTGCCGGTTCAGGCAACGATTTCAGTCGGGGATTTTATTCATTTAAGGATGCTGAGGCGGTTGAGCTGTTTTTGCAGGAGCCAGCGAGCCTTGAGCAAGACTTGGGGGAATTCATCGATTCTGAACTATTCCGTTTCGTGAGCAGCTCAGGCATCGGTTTTGACGCTGAAATATCGGCACTGGTCAATCGCTCGCTAGCAAAAAAAGGGCTCAATAAGGTCGGAGCCGGAAAACTGGTCTACTTGCTTTACGTCATCCGCACATTATTCCGCTTTAAGAAATTTGATTTGGCCGTGGAAACGGACGGCAATAATCAACAGTTTAAAGACGTTTGGCTGGCAACTGTCAGCAACCAGCCTTATTTCGGAGGCGGCATGAAAATTTCACCGGACTCGAAAACCGGTGACGGCTTGCTGGAATTGACCATCGTCAGCGGCATATCACGCTTGAAACTGCTGCTGGTGTTTGGTACGGTTTTTACTGGAACCCATACGAGGTTCAAAGAAGTGATTCAGCTCAGTGGAAGCCAATTCCGCTTGACAACAGATCGGCAAGTATATCGCCACATCGACGGCGATTATGCCGGCAAAAGCCCTAAAAATGAGCCAATCCATTACGGCATCAGCAAGAGCCGATGGAATGCGATAAATAATGGAAAGAAAGAGGATGTATTATGAGAACACGTTTTAAACCATGGGCTGCAGATTTGATGAAAGCCCATCCAGAAATCCTGATTCCGAATCCGGAACAGCAAAAAGGCAAATGGCACGAAGTATTCGGCAACAACAACCCGCTTCATATCGAAGCAGGGACTGGCAAAGGCCGTTTCATCATCGGCATGGCGAAGCAGAATCCGTCAATTAATTACATTGGCATCGAATTGTTCGACAGCGTCATCGTCAGCGCGCTTGAAACGATTTTGGAAGAAGAAGGCGGCATTCCGAATTTAAGATTGCTGCGCGTCAACGCCAAAGACTTAACCGAGTTTTTTGAAAAGGGTGAAGTGGACCGCTTGTATTTGAATTTCTCAGATCCGTGGCCGAAAAAACGCCATGCCAAACGCCGATTGACACACGATACTTTCTTGAAATTATATGAATCTGTGCTGCCGGAAAACGGCGAAATCCATTTCAAAACAGACAACCGCGGCCTGTTCGAATATTCGCTGACCAGCGTTTCGGAATACGGCATGCTGTTGAAATACGTGTCATTGGATTTGCACGCCGGCGATCCGGAATGGAACATCATGACAGAGTACGAAGAAAAATTCTCGAAAAAAGGACAGCCGATTTACCGGCTTGAAGCGCAATACCAAACGAATTAAGCATAAGGGGGATTCAGGGTGGATAAATTTCAATTTCACGACATGGCATTGACTTGGCTGGATGGGGGAACGACTTGGCTGGACGGAGGCACAATGTTCGGCGTAGTGCCGAAAGTGATCTGGTCAAAGCGTTATCCTGCCAACGAACAAAACCAGATTGAATTGCCGACGCACCCGATATTGGTGCAATACAATGGCCACAACATCATCATCGACAGCGGGCTTGGCGACGGTAAATTGACCGATCGCCAAAAACGCAACCTCGGGGTGTCATCGGAATCGCGCGTCGAAGAGAATTTGGCGGAGTTTGGCTTGTCTGCAGCAGACATTGATTTGGTTCTTATGACACATCTGCACGGCGACCACGCAGCCGGTTTGACGAAACCGCAAGGCGATGGCTACGTTTCCGTTTTTCCGAACGCAAAAATTTACGTATCTGCTGTTGAGTGGGAAGAAATGCAGCATCCGAATATCCGCTCGCGCAACACGTATTGGAAAGAGAACTGGGAGCCGGTTGCAGGCCAAGTAGAAACCTTCGATAAGCAGGCAAGCCCAGTGGAAGGCATTACGATGATCCACACGGGCGGCCATTCGAACGGCCACAGCGTCATTAAATTGGAAAGCGGCGGCGAAACGATCTTGCATATGGGCGACATCATGCCAACGCATTCCCACCAAAACCCGCTGTGGGTGCTCGCTTTTGACGATTACCCGATGGATTCCATCTATGCCAAAGAAAAGCTGATGAAAGAAGCTTTGGCGAATGGCTATTATTTCACGTTTTACCACGATGCCTATTACCGCATCCTCAAATGGAGCGAAGACGGCAAAGAAATTGTTGAATCCGTCCAATACAAAGAAAAACAATTCTAAAAATCACTTCACTATATGCAAAACAAAAAGAAAGAATGCCGCGCAAATTCGCGCGGCATTCTTTCTTTTTGTGATTAAACTTTATTCACTTCGACGATAGCGCCTGAATAGGCATCTGCCATGAATTCGAATTGCTCCAATTCATCGTCGCGGTGGCGAGTGATGCCGCCTTTATAAACTTCTGTTTCAATTGCGTGCTGTTTATACGGCTCTGTCTTCATATAGATCCACGAACCGTCAATCGGGCCTTCTTCTTTAAAAGCTTCTTTGACACTTTTCAGGACATCATCTGCGGGATAAAGCTTCTCCTTGCGGTCATACACTTCTTTGACAATATAAGTCGCTGCCACACCTGTTGCAAATCCGATTAATAAATCACGATTTTTCACTAAAATCCCTCCTAAGCTTTCTGGACAAATTGTACCATAAATGATGTACAGGGAAAAATATAAGCTTTAAAGGTAAAACTAAAAAAGAAATCTATTGAACACCGCTTCGGACGCTTTGGGCATGGCTCCCGCAAAAAGTCAGGCAAAGAGAACGCCTGTCTTTCTGCTACGCCTAGCCCCTTGACGCGCCTACGCTGGATAAGTACTTGATAAGAAAAAAATTAGGAGTTTCTACTTCACAGAGAATAGCTTCGTTCATCTTTCGTATGTCGAAATATAAAACTGGAAATAATCTGAAAAAAGCTCTACACTAAAGGGAAGCAATGCATTTTAGGAGGAGTTATACATATGAACAGTGAAACGAGAGAATTATTCAAGACCTTGACCGAGTTGCCAGGAGCACCGGGCAATGAGCATGCAGTCCGTAAATTCATGCGCCAAGAACTTGAAAAGTATTCTGATCGATTGATCCAGGATAATTTGGGCAGCGTTTTCGGCGTGAAAGATGGCGACGAAGCTGGCCCGCGCATTATGGTAGCGGGGCATATGGATGAAGTCGGTTTTATGGTATCCCAAATTACAGAAAACGGCATGCTGCGTTTCCAGCCGCTTGGCGGTTGGTGGAACCAAGTTATGCTGGCAATGCGTGTTGAGATTATCGCAGGAGATCGAGTGATTCCAGGTGTGGTCGGATCGATCCCGCCTCATTTATTGAGTGAAGAATTGCGCAGCAAGCCGATGGACATTAAGAATATGCTGATTGATATCGGTGCTGATGACAAAGCGGACGCACTCGCAATGGGCATCCGCCCAGGCCAACAGGTTGTGCCGTTCAGCCCGTTCACGGAAATGGCGAACAGCAAGAAAATCATGGCGAAAGCGTGGGATAATCGCTACGGCTGCGGCCTGGCAATTGAGTTGTTAAAAGAATTGAAAGACGAAAAATTGCCGAACCAATTGTTCTCCGGCGCAACTGTAATGGAAGAAGTGGGACTTCGCGGCGCACAGACAGCGGCAAACTTGATACAGCCAGATCTGTTTTTTGCGCTTGACGCAAGCCCGGCGAATGACGCAACCGGCAATAAAACCGAATTCGGCCAATTGGGCAAAGGGACGCTCTTGCGTATTTTCGATAAAAGCATGGTGACGCACCGCGGCATGCGCGAATTCATCTTGGATACAGCCGAGTCGAATAACATCCCTTATCAATACTTCATTTCCCAAGGGGGCACGGACGCAGGCAAAGTCCATACAGCAAACGAAGGGATCCCGAGTTCCGTCATCGGCATCTGCTCACGCTATATCCATACGTCCGCATCGATCATCCACACCGATGATTACGCGGCAGCAAAAGAATTGCTGACAAAGCTTGTCAGATCTGCAGATAAAACGACTTTGGAAACAATTAAACAAAACAGCTAAAAGAGGGCCTTCGGGCTCTTTTTTTTGAAAGGGTGAAGAACATGAAGAAAATCCAGGCTGGCATCGCATCTAAAAATCCGTCCAAGATCAACGCGGTCGCTGACGCGATGGAGGTTCTTGGCTATGCGTTTGACCTGACGTCAGCGGAAGCGGCTTCAGGGGTATCCGAGCAGCCGAGGTCACTGGAAGAGACACGCCTAGGTGCAATAAACCGCGCTAAAACACTTTCAGCTGAGTCCGTGGACATTGCAATCGGCTTGGAGGGCGGCGTCTATGAACTTGAAGGCGAAATGTATTTATGCAATTGGGGGGCGCTCGCAACGAATGACGGCAAAATTTATACAGCCGCAGGAGCCCAACTGCCGCTTCCTGAAGAAATTGCAGAAAAACTGCGGGCGGGCGGCGAGCTTGGTCCGGTGATGGACGCTTATGCCAATGAAATCGGTGTGAGGCATCACAAAGGAGCTGTCGGCGTGTTGACTGCAGGCTTGGTCAACCGGGATGAAATGTTCAGCCATATTGTTAAATTGCTGCTAGGACAATACGTCCGCTGCAGCGATTAAGTTGCATGTGCAAAGAAACATCTTTAAAATAAGAACAAGCAAAGTTAGGGAGGAATAGGCGTGCCTCGTAAAGGGTTATTGGTTTTATTCACAGCAGCGGCCATTGGGTTGGCTGGCTGTACAGCAACTCCGGAAGAAAAGATTGCGGGCGCCTTGGAGAATGCCCATAAGGCATTTTCTGCAGAACCGCGGGAAGCTAACGAATCTTCCGACGGCACAGCGTTCTATCTGCCGGGAGGCTACACGGTGGAAGAGCCGTCTGATGAACGCAGCATCAATATCACAAAAGGCAGCGATTCGTATATGCTGACCGCCAACCCGAACGAGGCGGGCGACAGCACATTATTCTATGACCTTTTAAAATCCGAGCCGCAGCAGGAATGGGCGGCAGATGAAACTTTCGAGGAAAATGGACGATTCGGTTTTGCCGCTGTACGAAAAATCGCGGACGACCGGTTTGAAGTGGTGGCCAGCGCTGGCGGCGCCAAATTGACAGCCGTATCGGAAGCAGGCAAAATTGAGGGAAATATGGACTGGATGATGCAAACTGTACGTTCCATCGATAACGAGAAGGGAGAATGACTGAATGAGAACGTTAACTTCTATTGAGCAATTCAATGAACTGGCGGAAAGCGAACCGGTCGTCTTTATGTTTACGGCCGACTGGTGCCCGGATTGCCGTGTCATTGAACCAATACTGCCTGAAATTGAAGAAGCTCACACGGAATTCACTTTCGTATCCGTGGACCGGGATGAATTTATCGATTTGTGCATTGAAAAGAACATTTATGGAATTCCGAGCTTCCTGGCTTATACGAATGGCACTGAAGCTGGCCGTTTTGTCAGCAAGGACCGTAAAACCAAAGAGGAAATCGAAAATTTCCTGGCCGCTCTCGGTAGATGAGAAATATAAAAAAATGACGGTTCGCCATCCTGTGGCTGAGCCGTTTATTTTTGAGGAGGAACCGACATGATGAAATCATCCGAATTAGTAAATATATTGAAACAGCGAATGACGAATCCAGAATTGATCTGGCATTTTGACCGCGAAAAAGATGTGTTGGACATCCGGCATAAAACCTTAGGCAATGGCATGACGCTTTCCTTGCCGCAGGCATTAAACCGTTATGAAGCAAAAGGGGAGAGCGCGTTGGATGAAATCGTCTATACCATCCTGGAAACTTTCGGTGCGATGGAAAAAGAGGCGAAAGGCGAATTGGAATCGTCGGAGCACATCTATCCAGTCGTCCGCTCGACGTCATTCCCATTGGAATCAAAGGAAGGCCATCGCTTCATCACTTCGGACCATACAGCTGAAACACGGGTTTTTTATGCGTTGGATGCTGGCACTACCTATCGCTTAATTGACGAAAATATGTTAAATTCATTAAGTCTGAGTGAAGAGCAGGTCAAAGAAATTGCACGGTTCCAAGTGAAAAAACTGAAAACCGCTGTAAAAGAAGACCGCGTCGCAGGCAATGTATTTTACTTTTTGAACGAAAATGATGGGTACGATGCTTCCCGTCTGCTGAATGAAAACTTCCTAAAAGACATGAAAACGAAAATCACAGGCGACATGACTGTATCTGTGCCGCATCAGGATGTGCTGATCATCGGCGATATCCGCAACGAGACCGGATACGATGTATTGGCGCAAATGGCGATGCACTTTTTCACTAACGGCAAAGTGCCGATTACGTCATTGTCGTTCATCTATGAAAATGACGAACTTGAGCCGATTTTCATCATGGCCAAGAATAAACCGACCGAGGAGCAGGATAAGAAATGAATGCATTTTACAATAAACACGGAATAGGCGATGTCCTATTGGTCCAATTGCAAACGGAAACACCGGAGAAAATCCACCCTGAACAATTCGGCGATGTTACGCTGATCAAAAATGGCGAAGGAAACATTGCCGGATTCAATCTTTTCAATGCCTCTACTTACGTGGAACTGGCTGACGGAGAGAAAGTGGAACTTTCGGAAGCATTGGTTACAGAGCTTCAGAATGCTTTGGCTAAAAATGGTATAGATTATGTTCTTGAAGTCGATTTGTCTCCGAAATTTGTCGTGGGCTTTGTAGAAGCGAAAGAAAAGCATCCGAACGCGGACAAGCTGAATATTTGCCGTGTCAATGTCGGCAGCGAAGAATTGCAGATTGTCTGCGGTGCTGCAAACGTTGAACAAGGACAAAAAGTAGTTGTGGCAAAGGTAGGAGCAATCATGCCTTCTGGAATGCTGATCAAAGACGCGGAACTTCGCGGTGTTCCATCTAGTGGGATGATCTGCTCGGCGAAAGAACTGGCTTTGCCGGATGCTCCTGAAGAAAAAGGGATATTGGTCTTGCCGGAAGATGCAGAAATCGGATCTTCATTCGAAGTAAAGGCGTGACGCGTTATGAGTTGGGTTAAAAATATATGGAATCGTTTATTCACTGAAGCCGAGGAAGAGGAAACTGCGGAAAACGTCCTTAAACAAGACAAGCCCGTAACTGAGCGGCCGAAAAAGGCGCCGTTCCGCTTTCCAGTTATTTCAGATAACGAAAAAGACCGTTTCAAAGAAATAGACCCTGCAGCAGAGCAACCCGTGCCTAAACGCCGTCCATCAAGCCCTGCTTTAAACAAAGCGAGAGGTTTTGGACCACCGGCACCGCAAGTAGGCGAAGCATACCAAAGCCCGCCGGTGCGCGAGCCGCGGGAACGGCGTGAGCCCCGGGAAGTTCGTGTGTACGAAAAACCAGCTCCTAGAGTTCCGCGTGCGGCAGAAACGAAAACTTTGCCAAGACCGAGCCAAAACAGCCAGCCGAAGCCGAAAGCGCGGGAAATTCCAGCTACGAAGCGCCCGGCAGCCCGTGCATACGAGCCGCAAAGCAAAAGTTCACGGCCGTTTGAACCGAGCCGGGTGCCGTCTCCAATCCATGGGTATAACGAGTCGCGCCCCGAGCCGATCATGAATTTGCTCGAGAAAAAAGAACAGCAGCGCAATGAACAGCCGAACTTGAGCTCTTTGGCTTCGGCTAAGGAAGCGCTGAAACTGCAAGGGTTCCATAACCAATTGCCTTCAAGTAAACAAGAGACGATCGTTGAAGAGAAGCTGCCAGCCACGGAAAAAGAAATGTCGGCAGAACCTCAACAGGCGGATATTGCAGCACAACAACAGCTTGATGGACAACAGCCAGCGCCGGTCAAGCAAAAGGCATCTGTCCTGTTATTTGACGACGAACCGGAACCAATCGAAGGGCCGGCAGAGATAGAAGAACCGATGAATATCGAAGAACCGGCAGCAGTCATAGAACCGGAACCAATCGAAGAACCAGCAGAGATAGAAGAGCCAGTGCATATCGAAGGACCTGCAGAAGTCAAAGAACTGGAACAAAGCGAAGAACCAATAGAGATAGAAGAACCTGTGCTTAACGAAGAACCAGCAGAAGTCATAGAATTGGAACAAAGCGAAGAACCAATAGAAATTGAAGAGCTCGAAACTTTAGAGCAAAAGGTACATAATGGAGCTTTGGAAGAGGCGGTTAAAGCCGAAGAAATCCGCCAACCGGAGAAAAAGCGTGAAAAAATCGTGCCATTCAATGTGCTGATGTTGAAATCCGATAAAGATCGTTTGAAAAAAACGAAGCCGGCCGCAGCCGGTGTTCCCGCTGCTCCAGTTGAAAAGGAAAAACCGGCAAATGAGCCTGTCCAGAAAACACTCGTGGAAAAGCAGATGATGTCTGAGTTTGCTGAGAAAAAGCAAGAACCGTTACAAGAACGATTAAAAGTTAATGAGCAGGCACCGGAACCAGTAACGGAACCGGAACAGCCAATTGTCTATGAGCATCCGAGAAGCGACTTTTTGCGTGCACCTGAAAACGATCTGATAGATGAAGCGTGGATGGAAGAGCAGGGAGAGCGCCTTATTGAAGCGTTGTCCCACTTCCAGATCCAGGCATCCATTCTCAGCATCGTGCAAGGGCCGGCTGTGACCCAGTTTGAAGTGACCGTTGCCCAAGGCGTGAAAGTCAGCAAAATACGCAATCTGGCGGACGATCTGAAACTGGCCCTGGCAGCCAAAGACATCCGGATCCAAGCACCGATTCCGGGGAAAAGCTCGATCGGAATCGAGATCCCCAACCGCACTTCCCGTGCAGTCCGTATATCCGAAGTGATCGAAAGCCGCGTGTTCCAGGAATCGGATTCGCCGCTTGAAGCCGCTCTCGGACTCGATTTGACTGGAAAGCCGGTTACACTGGATTTGCGCAAAATGCCGCATGGCTTGATTGCTGGCGCGACAGGTTCCGGCAAGAGTGTCTGCATCAATTCAATATTGGTCAGCCTTCTTTATAAATCATCGCCGCGCGATCTGAAAATGCTGCTCATTGATCCGAAAATGGTTGAACTTGCGCCATACAACCACATTCCGCATCTTGTCAGCCCGGTCATTACCGATGTCAAAGCGGCGACAGCTTCCTTGAAATGGGCAGTCGAGGAAATGGAGCGCCGTTATCAATTATTCGCTCATTCCGGCGTCCGCGATTTAAGCCGCTACAATAAATTAGTAAAAGAAAAAGGGAATCATGCCCAGCATCTCCCTTATATTCTGATTGTCATCGATGAGCTGGCAGATTTGATGATGATGTCGCCATCCGATGTAGAAGACGCCATTTGCCGCATTGCGCAAAAAGCGCGGGCTTGCGGAATCCATTTGGTCATTGCGACACAGCGTCCGTCGGTAGATGTGATTACTGGCCTCATCAAGTCGAATATCCCGACGCGCATCGCGTTTTCCGTATCCTCCCAAGTGGACAGCCGCACCATCCTGGATTCGCAAGGAGCGGAGCGGCTGCTCGGAAGAGGGGATATGCTGTATCTCGGAAACGGCATGTCTGCACCTGTGCGGATCCAAGGAACGTTCGTCACAGACAATGAGATCGAAGACGTAATCGCCCATGTCCGTGCGCAAGGCGAGCCGGAGTATTTCTTCAATGAAGAAGAACTCATCAAACGGAGCGGTGTGTCAGGAGTGCAAGATGATTTATTCGAAGAGGCTTGCCGGTTCATCATGTCCCAAGGCAGTGCTTCGACATCGTTGCTGCAGCGCAAGTTCCATATCGGCTATAACCGTGCAGCGAGGCTCATGGATTTGATCGAGCAGCACGGCTTTATTTCCGAACAGAATGGCAGTAAGGCACGAGCGGTATTGATAACGGAAGATGATATCGAAAACGTCTTTCAGTAAGATATGCCCAAAAATTCTTTAAGGACAGGAAATATCGGGTATATCGATAATGTTTTAAAAGTGATATAATCGAGTGATTATGTTTTGTTGACTAGCTATGAATTTCGCTCGGCGATTTCTATAGACTCTTTTCAACTTCCACAGGAGGTTCATTTATGACAGTGTTACATTTTACCGGCATCAAAGGATCCGGCATGAGTCCGCTCGCGCAGATAATGCATGATATGGGCAAGACAGTGCAAGGTTCCGATATCGAACAGTATTTCTTTACAGAAGACCGTCTTCGTGAAAGAGGCATCACCATTCTGCCTTTTGAAGCTGACAATATATCGGCGGATATGACAATTATCGCTGGCAACGCGTTCAACGACAACCACCCGGAACTTGTCAAAGCGCGTGAACTTGGGGCGACGATCATCCGTTACCACGAGTTTCTTGGAGACTTGATGAAACAGTATGTTTCAGTTGCCATTACAGGTGCCCATGGCAAGACTTCTACGACGGGTTTGATGGCGCATGTGCTTGACGGTTTTAAACCAGTTTCTTACTTGATCGGCGACGGCACGGGATTCGGCAAGGAGAATTCACATTTCTTCGTTGCGGAGGCGTGTGAATATCGACGCCATTTCCTGGCTTATCATCCGGACTATGCAATCATGACCAATATCGATTTCGACCATCCTGATTATTTTGCGGGAATCGACGATGTGTTTAATGCGTTTGAAGAGATGGCGCAGCAAGTCAAGAAATGCATCATTGCCTGCGGCGACGATGAATACCTTCAGCGTATTCAGGCACCAGTTCCGGTGGTGTATTATGGTTTCGGCGAAGAAAACGATTTCCAGGCCCGCAACGTTGTGAAAACTACTGAAGGCACGACGTTCGACGTCATGATCCGCAATGAATTCTTCCATACGTTCATGATTCCAATGTTCGGCGACCACGCCATCATGAACGCGCTGGCTGTTATTTCACTTTGCCATTATGAAAACATTCCTGCTGACATCATTCAGCAACAATTTTCGGACTTTGAAGGCGTCAAACGCCGTTTCACTCAAACCGAACTTGATGGGCGTATTTTGATTGATGATTATGCACACCACCCGACAGAAATACGCGCGACGCTTCAATCCGCACGTCAGAAGTTTCCTGAGCGTGAAATTGTGGCTATCTTTCAGCCGCATACATTTACACGTACGCAAACGTTCCTTCAGGAATTTGCGGACAGCTTAAGCGGAGCTGACCAAGTGTATCTTTGCGATATTTTTGGATCTGCACGTGAAGAAGCCGGCGTTCTGACAATCCACGATCTTGAAGAGAAGATTGAAGGGAGCCGCATCCTGCAATCTGATGATGTTACGCCATTGCTGCAGCATGAAAATGCGGTTTATTTGTTCATGGGTGCTGGAGACGTTACGAAATTCCAGAAAGCTTTTGAAAACCTCATTAAAACCGAAGAAACGGTTTAATAGCAACTCAAGCAAAAGGCCACAGGCGCAACCGGAAATCCGGAAGCGTCTGTGGCCATTTTTTGTTAGAGCCAATCATAAACCGAATTTTGAATAGACTAACAATTGATTTTAAGCAGGATTAACAGGTGTATAAGTGGAATAAATCTAAAGTGCCAGTGTTTACACCAATTGATGGTGGGGTACAAAAGAGATATACCAGTATTCAAAAAGGAGGAAACAGCATGGATTGGAAAATATTGCTTTACATAGCGGCTATCGTTGCTGCTGTCGGATTTTTAGTTTTATGCGTAGCGTTGGCTATGACATTAAACTCGTTGAAAAACACACTTAAAGAAGTTTCAGGAACTGTTTCAGGACTTGAAAACCAATTACAGGGTGTGACCTTGGAAACGACGAACCTTTTGCATAAAACAAATGAGTTGGCAGAGGATATCCAAGTGAAATCAGAAAAACTTAATACAGTGGTGGACGCAGTCAGAGGTGTCGGAAATTCCGTAACTGATTTGAACTCATCTGTCCGCCGCATCACTTCGACTGTTTCTACTCATGTGGAACAAAACGAAGACAAAATCGCTCAGGTTGTCCAATGGGGAAATGTTGCAATGGGCATCCGCGACAAATGGAAAGAGCGCAAAATCTATGAAGCACGCGCTTCACAGTCTTACGCTCCAGTACCAGGGCAAAAACAATTGCCGCATAACGACCAAACGCTATAAACTTAAACCAAATGGAGGAATTTAATATGACAAACAATAACAATAACAATAATAATAATTACCAGAAACCAAATTACAATGAATCTGAATACAAGAACCAGAACTATTACGCACAAAACGATTACAATGGCCAGCAAAGCGCTTTCGTGCCACAATCATATGGCATGGGCAACCGTTATGATGATCTTTATGATTACGAAGATGAGTCAGGTTCATCAGGCTTCCTATTAGGGGCAATCGTAGGCGGAATCATCGGAGCTGCAGCTGCATTGATGCTAGCACCGAAATCCGGCAAAGAATTGCGCACGGACTTGAATACGCAAGCTAGCACGTTAAAAGAAAAAACTTCAGGCTATACAGATACTGCTAAAGAGAAATCAAGCGGATTGACGCAACAAGTCAAAGAACAGTCGACTAAAGTGGTTGATAAAGTAAAAGGCATGAAATCCGGCCAATCTCCTATGGACGATGGCACAGCGTCATCTGAAGGCGAAGAGACGATTGAAATGCTAGACACTGTACAAAACTCGATCGGCCAAACTGAAACAGCTGGACACGAAGCCTTCACTTCAACTGCAAACGCTTTGAAAGAAGCAGTAGAAGAAGTTAAAGAAGAGAAGAAATCTACAAATACTAGCAACACAAGCAACACAAGCAACACAAGCAACAAAACAACTAATGCTTCGACAAGTTCTAATAACTCGAACAACTCGAACAAAAACACATCAAATTCCAGCACTTCTGGCAGCGCTGGCAGCAGCTCGAATAAAAACAGCTCGAACAATAATTCAGGCAGCAGCACAAACAAGAACAACAGCAACAACAGCAACAACAACAATAAATCATCGAAATGATCTGGGAGCGGATTAAATGGAAAATTTAGTACGTGTACATGATTTAGACGATTTAAAAAATGCCACTGCCCACACCGAGCATTACTGGCTGCTGAAGCACAGCAGCACATGCCCGGTATCGGCTTCCGCGTGGAACGAATACAATGAGTATTGCTCTCTGCACCCGAACCAGCTGTTTTTATACTTAGTGGTTCAGGAAGACCGTGAGCTTTCCAAAAACATTGAATCGTTGACAGAAGTTAAACATGCTTCTCCGCAAGCCTTTCACTTTGCTAACCAGAAAGTTGATTGGAATGCATCGCATGGCAGAATCACCAGCAAAGCGATGCAAGAATTTATCGCTTAAAAAAGATGCCGGAGCCTTGAGGCTCCGGCTTTATTTATTCAAAATACTTTAGCGCGTTGAATCGCTAAAATATAATGCGTGACTTTACCGAATACTTTGCTTATAATAGTCTAAACATGTTAAGATAAGTCACCAACATGATGATACGCGAAGGGAGCAGTAAAGAATGAGCCATTTAGATTTAGAACAGCTAAGAGAAAAAGTGGATGCCGTAAACCTCGAGATCCTCACACTTATTAACGAACGCGCAACAGTAATCCAGGAAATTGGTAAGATCAAAGAAAAGCAGGGTGTAAATCGTTACGACCCATTGCGTGAACGCCATATGCTGAACTTATTGAAAGAAAATAATAACGGACCATTAGATCAGAAGACGGTTGACCATATATTCAAGGAGATTTTCAAATCTGCACTTGATATGCAGGAGGAAGACCACCGCAAAGCACTTCTTGTTTCACGCAAGAAAAAAGCCGAAGATACGATCATCACCATCAACGGTGAAAGCATCGGCGACGGCACCCCATCGTTCATCTTCGGTCCTTGCGCAGTAGAATCCCAGGATCAGGTTTCAAAAGTCGCTGAAGCGATTGGCGCTAAAGGGCTTAAGTTGATCCGTGGCGGTGCGTACAAGCCGCGTACATCCCCATATGATTTCCAGGGCCTTGGCCTTGAAGGGTTGAAAATGCTGAAAGCAGCCGCAGACCAATACAAACTTGCGGTCGTTTCAGAAATCGTAACGCCGCATCACTTGGAAGAAGCATTGCCATTCGTTGATGTTGTCCAAGTCGGCGCACGGAATATGCAGAACTTCGAATTGTTGAAAGCGGTTGGGCAGATCAACAAGCCTGTATTGCTGAAACGCGGAATGTCTGCAACTGTCGATGAATTCATCAACGCTGCTGAATACATCATCGCTTCAGGGAATAGCCAAATCATTCTTTGTGAACGCGGAATTCGCACGTACGAAAAAGCGACGCGCAACACGCTCGATATTTCAGCAGTGCCAATCCTTAAACAAGAAACGCATCTTCCAGTATTCGTAGATGTCACGCATTCCACAGGGCGCCGCGACTTGTTGCTTCCTGCAGCAAAAGCTGCAATTGCAATCGGTGCTGATGGAGTTATGGCTGAAGTTCATCCAGACCCAGCGGTCGCATTATCCGATGCTGCCCAGCAGATGGATTTGAACCAATTCGATGATTACTACGATGCTTTGATGAAGTTCATGAAACAATACGAGTTCAAAATGTAAATCCGAAGAGCCGGGTAGCTACCCGGTTTTTTTCTATGATATTAAAAAATACATACTTTTATAAGTTGAAATAGTGAATATTTATAATCGATATTCCGCAAAACAGCTGCGCTTGCCGCGGGCGAGCGCCAAGCCTCCTCGGTCGCTTCGCTGACTGCGGGGTCTCGGCTGTCTCGCTTTCCCGTAGGCAAGACATGGGCCGAAGTTAGCGAGGCCATGTCTTTGCGACGAAGTGCGCAGCGCTGCAGGAGCAGTACGGTTTTCTCCGCTGTGTTGCTCCATATCGAGAGCTTTCTTAGCGGAGGCGCGTCAAGGGGCTAGGCGAAGCCATGAGACGAAAGGTCTTCTCGGCTCATGGCGAGAGCCATGCCCAAAGCGACCGAAGCGATTTTTAATATGATACTTTAATTGCGCTGCGGAAGCTCAGGCGGAATATCGACACATGAAAATGATAAGTTCTACTTATATAGTTGAAAATAGGAAACTTTTTATCGTATGATAAAAGATATAAGGGAAGGAGGGCGCACCGTGACCGTTACAATATATGATGTAGCAAGGGAAGCAAATGTATCCATGGCTACCGTTTCGCGTGTAGTCAATGGCAATCAGAATGTGAAACCTGCTACAAGGAAGAAAGTATTAAAAGTGATTGAAGAGCTTGGATACCGCCCGAACGCAGTAGCAAGAGGGCTGGCCAGCAAAAAAACCACCACGGTCGGTGTCATCATTCCGGATATCTCTAATAGCATGTATGCCGAACTTGCCCGTGGAATTGAAGACATAGCAACAATGTACCGATACAACATCATCTTGTCGAACTCGGATCAAAACCAGAACAAAGAACTTCAATTGCTTGAAACGATGCTTGGCAAACAAGTGGATGGCATTGTTTTCATGAGCGATGTGATTTCAAGTGAACTTCTTTTTGAAATGGAGCGTTCCCAAACGCCAATCGTATTGGCAGGTTCGATTGATGAATCGGCGAGCATTGCTTCTGTAAATATCGATTATTATGGGGCAGCATATGAAGCTGTGAAAAAATTGATTGATAATGGCCATAAACGTATAGCGTTCATATCTGGACCGCTGACATCTAAAGTGAACAAAGATTATAAATTGAAAGCTTACCAAACCGCTTTAAAAGATGCAGGCATGGATTACGATGAGAAACTGATCGTCGAATGCGATAATTCTTACGATGAGGCAATCGAAGCCGTGGAAACGTTGAAAGAAAGTGATCCGACTGCCTATTTTGTCAGCAATGATGAAATGTCCATCGGTGTCATCCACGCTGTTGAAGCGAATGGCAAGAAGATTCCGGACGATGTAGAAATCATCAGCTACGAAAACTCGAAATTGGCGCGCATGGCAAGGCCGATGCTGACGTCAATCGCACTTCCGCTTTATGACATCGGAGCAGTTTCAATGAGGCTGCTGACGAAATACATGAACAAAGAAGAAATTGAAGAAAAACAAGTTATTTTGCCGTATCGAATTGAAGAGCGCCAATCAACTAAAAACGGTTAAACGCAGAAACGCATAAAAGCCTCCGCTCGGAGGCTTTTATGCGTTTCTAATCATATACAGGGCTTTATTGAGCATTTCGTGGTTTTTTTCCGTGATTTCCTCTTTGCGTGGTATCGCTTCATACATCTTTTGCGGGTCTTCCCACGCTTCAATCAAAGGGACCGGTGATTCCGGCTGCCATTTTGCCAGCCATGAAGCAGGCAGTGGACCTGTTGGAGCTGGAAAATTGTTCATTTCCATCCATAACAAAGACCATGCACGCGGAACGACGCGCCAAATATCGTAACCGCCGCCGCCTACAGCAATCCAGCGCCCCTCACAGAACTCGTGGGCCAGCTCATGAGCCACTTTCGGGATTTCCCGGTAAATGTCCATAGTTCCGTACAAATGCGTTAGAGGGTCTAAATAATGGGCGTCAGCGCCATTCTGGCTTAAGATGACGTCAGGTTTGAAAAATTCCACAATCTCTCTCATTGCCGTCCGGTAAATTTCCAGAAACGATTCGTCTTCCGTAAACGCATCGATAGGGAAGTTGAAGGATGTTCCATAGCCTTGCCCGCTGCCGCGTTCGTTAATGTTGCCAGTCCCAGGGAATAGATAGCGCCCGGTCTCATGGATCGACACGGTGCAGACGTCCGGATCGTCATAAAAGCTCCATTGCACGCCATCGCCATGGTGCGCATCGGTATCGATATAAAGAACGCGTGCCCCGTATTTCTTCTTCATGTAATTGATTGCGACAGAGCTGTCATTGTAGATGCAAAAGCCGGAAGCTTTGCCGCGGAAGCCATGGTGCAGACCGCCGCCAAGATTCAATGCGTGCTGCGCTTTGCCTTCCATAACCCAATCGACCGCCGTCAAAGTACCGCCGACAAGCCGGGCGCTTGCTTCGTGCATATTAGCAAAAATCGGCGTGTCTTCTGTGCCGATGCCGTAGCTTTCACCGGCTTCCGGAGAAACTTTGCCGATGCTGGCCTGCTTGACGATGTCAATATAACGCTGGTCGTGGGCTAGGAGCAGTTCTTCGTCTGTCGCGATGCGAGGGGCGACGACCAGCTCTTCTGGAAGCGCCTTCATTTTTTGCAGAAGGTCAACAGTCAACTCCAGCCTTTTCTGATTAAATGGATGGGTATCAGAGAATTTATACCCCAGTTGATCCTCCGAATAAATAAATACTGCGTGCTTCATTTGTCCATTTGTGGTGTGTTTGGCCATAAAACATCGAAACCTTCTTTTTGTAAGTCGTCAATAATTGCTAGCGGATTCATGGTTTGTATACGGAATACCAAAACTTTATTGGCGTTATTCTGTTTGTCAGGGTAGACCAGAACACTCAATACATTGACCTTATGATTGTAGAACACTTTTGACACTTCATAGAGCACGCCGGAGCGGTTTGGCACACGTATTTCAATGTGTGAGCCTGGCTGATGGGCGCCTGTCAATTCGATGTACTTGTAAAGAAGATCGGTTTCAGTCAGAAATCCCACAAGCTTTTCATGGCTGACAACTGGCAGACAGCCGATTTTCTGGTCATAAAAAGTCAGCGCAGTTTCTTCGACGAAATCCATCGGATGCCCGGTTATTGGATTTTTTGTCATAATTTCAGAAACTTTCATCTCATAGGCGTTGATTTTTGGCGAAACGGAAAATCTTGATGGCAATGCATCTTTTAAGTCGCGCTCAGTGACGACGCCAACCACTTTACCGTCTTCGACGACAGGAGCATGGCGGATCCGGTTGTCCTCAAAAAGGTCCAGCACATCCTGGACGGTTTGGCTGGGAGCTAAGGTATGTACATCAGTTTTCATAATTTCCTCAAGTAACATAGAAACACCCCTTGGATTCGGATTAGTACATGTAGCGGTTCATGAAACGGAGCTGATCGAATTTTTGGACGGATTCCGGATCGACGCGGCTGCCGATTTTCGCCATAAGGCAATTGGCGGGATGGGAACTGATTTCAGGGTCATCGGTCGCATAATATTCCAAACCGCCAGCCTGCATCATTTTTTCCATGATTTTACGATATTCCCAGACGTTCAAGCCGGTTCCTTTCAAATCCCAATGCCAATAGTACTCGGTCGTGATGACGATGAAATCTTCAAAGGCATCATCCATCATAGACACTTTAAGCAGGGATTTTCCAACGCCGGTGCCGCGGAATTTCGGTATGACTTCAATAGCGCCGAGTTCAATCAAGTTTTCCATTTTGCCTTCCGACCAGCGTTCGAGCGGGTCCGGATACAAGAAAGTGACATAGCCGACAATCATATTTTGGTCTCGGGCAATGAGGATGCGGCCCTCCGGCAGATCGGCAATTTCCGTAATCGCCTTATGCTGCTGGGCAGGGGGGCGGAAAGCGACCAAGTCTTCATGGAATTCAAGCGCTTTCAAGTCTTTTGATGAAATTGGTCCTTCTATAATGATTGGACCGTGTTTCGTTTTCAGCTCTAATGCATTGTAAGTTTTCTTATGTTCCATCATTTCACCGCCTATAGGGTACAATTAGGTCCATTATACATGAAACCGCTTAAATTTTGTAAAGTTTCCTCGACTGTCCGTTCAATATTCTAAAAAATTAAAATTATTAGCAATCGATTGAACGATTGTTGTAGAATGGAAGAGAATCAATTCGAAAGGATGATGGGTATGAAAGTCGAAACTATTGCAGCTGTCCAAGGAGACCACAACTTACATAATTATGAAGAGGTTTCATCGGATTTTAACTGGGCTGATGTTGAGAAGGAATTCAGCTGGTCCAAAACAGGGAAGATCAATATGGCTTATGAAACGATCGACCGCCATGCTGAGTCAGACCGGAAAAACAAAGTAGCTCTTTACTATCAAGACCAGAAGCGCCATGAATCCTATACGTTCTACGAAATGAAGCGCATGACGAACCGTGCGGCAAATCTTTTGAAAGCGCATTCCGATTTGGAAAAAGGCGACCGTTTCTTCATCTTCATGCCGCGTTCACCGGAATTGTATTTTGCGATGTTCGGCGCATTGAAGATGGGATTGATTGTCGGCCCTTTGTTCGAAGCCTTTATGGAAGGTGCAATTTACGACAGGCTGGATGACAGTGAAGCAAAAGCGATCATTACGACGCCTGAATTATTGCCGCGCATCCCACTGGACCGCTTGCCGAATTTGAAAACTGTATTTCTCGTCGGGGAGAATGTAGAAGAGGATGGTAAAATTGTAGACTTTAAAAAGCATCTGCACACGTGTTCTGACCGTTTTGAAATCGAATGGCTGGATAAAGAAGACGGCCTCGTGTTGCATTATACGTCCGGATCTACAGGCAAGCCAAAAGGGGTTCTGCATGCGCAATATGCAATGGTGCAGCAATACCAGACGGCTAAATGGGTGTTGGATCTGAAAGAGCAGGATGTTTATTGGTGCACTGCCGATCCAGGTTGGGTCACTGGCACGGCATATGGGGTGTTCGCTCCTTGGCTGACGGGTACTACAACCGTAATAATCGGCGGGCGCTTCTCGCCTGATGCTTGGTACAAAGCGATCGAAGATTTTGGCGTAACCGTATGGTATAGCGCACCGACCGCTTTCCGCATGTTGATGGGGGCTGGGGATGCATTGGTGAAAGAATATGATCTTTCAACACTGCGCCATGTGCTGTCGGTCGGAGAGCCTTTGAATCCGGAAGTTGTGCGCTGGGGTGTACAAGTATTCAATAAACGCATCCACGATACATGGTGGATGACGGAAACCGGTGCACAGACGATCTGCAATTATCCTTCAATGGACATCAGACCGGGATCTATGGGCAAGCCTGTTCCTGGCATCAAGGTTGCTATCGTCGATGACCGCGGAAACGAATTGCCGCCGAATCAGATGGGGAACCTGGCGATTGAAAAAGGCTGGCCATCCATGATGAGGCAGATCTGGAACAATCCAGCGAAATATGAGTCATATTTCATGAACGATAAATGGTACGTATCCGGTGACTCCGCTTATATGGATGAAGATGGTTATTTCTGGTTCCAGGGACGCGTTGATGATGTCATTATGACTTCTGGAGAGCGAGTTGGACCGTTTGAAGTGGAAAGCAAGCTGCTGGAACATCCAGCAGTGGCTGAAGCGGGCGTTATTGGAAAACCGGACCCTGTCAGAGGGGAAGTTATCAAAGCGTTCGTTGCATTGAATGAAGGCTACGAGCCTTCCGAGGAATTGATCCAGGATATCCAGCAATTTGTGAAAAAAGGCTTGGCAGCACATGCTGCGCCTAAAGAAATTGAATTCAAGGATAAGCTTCCGAAAACGCGCAGCGGCAAAATCATGCGCCGCGTGTTGAAAGCTTGGGAACTTGATTTGCCGACAGGCGATTTATCCACAATGGAAGACTGATCGAGCATAGAAAAAAGCCGCAGCTGAAATTCAGCTGCGGCTTCTTTTTTTTATTCTTCATCGGCGCTTTCTGCATCTGATGGTTCAGAAGCGGGTTTAGCTTCCGCTTCTGGATCGGCCGGTTCTTCTGGTTCCTCTGGCTCTTCCGGCTCTTCAGGTTCCGGCTCAGGTTCAGCCGGCTCTTCAGGTTCTTCCGGTTCTGCAGGTTCCTCCGGTTTCTCTTCAGGTGTTTCTTCTGGTTTCTCTTCTTCTTTCACTTCTTCATCTTTCGGTTCTTCTTTAGGCTCTTCTTTCGGTTCTTCTTTCGGTTCTTCTTTAGGCTCTTCTTTCGGTTCCGGCTTCGGTTCTTCAATCGTTACTGCGTTGGAAGGCGAAGACTGTTTACCGGTAATGTCTACCGCTACGACTGTGTAGCTTCCTGGACCCGACAGGCTATAAGAGTTGCCTTTGGATTCTGAAATAGAAGCTATTGTGGATCCGCCGCTGCGATAGATGCGGTATCCGACGATATCGTTCGATGGTGAATCGCTCCATGAAATCGTGGATCCGCTGAGTTTGGCTCCGACTCCAGCAGGTGCTATGCCGTCATGCTCAAGCGTAGCGCCGGAAACGACATTCGAGAATTTGGAATTGCTAGGGAATAATTTTCCAGCATCTCCTCCGAATGGAGCTAGCATACGGTCAACAAATGCTTGGTTGACGCCAGTTCCACCGCTGGATACGAATTCACCAGGAGTGCTTGGCAGAGCTGCATACCGGCTGCCGTTGACAGTAGTATAAGAGCCTGAAGTCAGGCTATCATCCGGTTTTGTCGGAACCATGATATTCGAGATGAACAGATCCGACTTTACAAGTCCGGCAGCTGTACAAGCTTTGCCTGGGGCAAGGCCTGAAATTCCACAGAACGAGCGGGAAACAACGCCTTTAGGCTCCTTGAATTTTTCCTTGGTGCCGATGAGTTTTGGATCTACTTTATAAGCTGTATTCATCAGGCTCGCCCATAGCTGATTTACACGTACGGACGGCATCAGGTTTTGGTTTTTAAAATTATCCAATGAATATTTTTCTTTGTCGTAGCCGAGCCAGACGCTCATCGTTACGTTCGGGTTGTATCCGACAAGCCAGACATCGCGCGTTTCTTGAGTAGTACCGGTTTTACCGGCAAAATCGCTGCCGAAATCGAGTAATCCATTTGCCCGGTTTGCAGTGCCGCGATCGGTTTTAAATACGTCGCGGAGCATATCGGTCAGAACATAGGCTGCTTGAGGTGTATAAATTTCTTTTTCTTCGACTTTATGTTCGAAGATGATATTGCCGTCTGCGTCTTCGATGCGGGAAATCATATGGGTTCCTACTCGTTTTCCGCCATTGGCAACTGTCGCGTAGCCGCTTGTCACTTCTTCAACAGAACCTTCGATCCCGCCGCCCAGAGCAGCAGATGCGTTATAGTTTTCATTTTCCACTACTGTAGAAAAGCCGTTATTCATCAAGTACTGGATTGGCAAATCTTCTTTGATCTGTGCGAACAAGCGGAGCGCCGGCAAGTTTTGGGACTCGGCAAGCGCATTGCGTGCAGGCATGATGCCCTGTTCGCTGGTCGCGGTGAAGTTGGCCGGTTCGTAGCTGTTTCCGTTGTCGTTCATTGTGAACTTCACATCGACAACCGGGCTGCCTGCGCCGATTGCACCTAATTCAAGTGCAGGTCCGTATACCAATAAAGGCTTAACGGTCGACCCAATGGAGCGGAAGGCTTGGGTTGCGTGATTCAGCGCCTCGACTTTGTGGTCGCGGCCGCCGACAAAGCTCAGGATGCGTCCTGTGCTGTTTTCGACGGTCATACTGCCGACCTGGACCGGCAATTGCTTGGTGATTTCTTTGCCGTCTTCATCCGTAGCTTGGATGCTTAACGTCGTGCCGTAACCGTTATAGGCATCTTTCGCTTTTTCCTGTGCATCGTACAAATCTTTGTTGATCGTCGAATGGATGCGGTAACCGTTTGAACGCACTGCGCGATCCGCTAAAATAGCGTACTCTTCGTATAGTTTATTGTTCTCTGTCAGTTCGACAGGATCAATGCCGTCTTGTTCCGCGAGCACATCCATGATGATGCGGTTTGCGCGGCTTTGCAATTCAGCAGTGATATAAGGGTATCTTTCAAAAGAGCTGGATTCGCCTGTACGGAAATCTTTCGTGATGTCGTAGGCGACAGCTTCTTTGTATTCCGCGTCAGTGATGTAATTCGTTTCGTTCATACGGAACAAGACTGTTTTCATCCGGTTGATGCCGTGCTGCAATAGCTCTTCGCTTTTCAGCTTGCCGCCATCCGAAGAATAAGGCGTATAGCGGTAAGGCGCTTTCGGGATACCCGCAATGAATGCTGCCTGAGGCAGGTTCAATTCACTTGCCGACACATTGAATAAGGCGTTTGCCGCTGTTTCAATGCCGGCAATATTTGCGCCCGATGAACTTCTTCCGTAAGGAACGATGTTCAAGTAAGCTTCGAGAATCTCATCTTTTTCCATGAATTTCTCCAAGCGCATCGCAAGCAAAATTTCTTTCGCTTTGCGTTCATAGGAAACTTCGTTGGTGAGAATTTGGTTTTTAATCAGCTGTTGCGTCAGTGTCGAGCCGCCTGTCTGGCTGTCAGAGTTTGATACATCCTGGAACAAGCCGCGGAAAATGGCTTTCGGGACAATGCCTTCGTGCTCCGAGAAATATTCATCCTCTGTTGCCAGGACAGCGTCGATTGCGTAATCTGACACTTTATCGAGCGTTGTTTCTTTGCGCTCGAGATCTGTTTGGATATTGCCGATATATACTTCGTTGTCGAAGTACATTTCGGATGTTTCGTTGTAGCTGTAAATCTGTTGCTTCATTTCGTCCGGTGTGCGGAGCTTTTCCTCGTCGACTAACGATGCGAAATACCCGGCACCGACCGAAGCAGCAAAAACACCGCCCGTAATGAGAATAATGAATAGCAGAATCGCTAAATTCCAAAAGACGCCGGTGGTGATATTAAGCCTTCTATACCATTTGGTGGCGGTCCATTTATTGTAAGTTTCTTCAGATCGACTGAGAACTTTCCTGAATTTTTCTTGCACAATATTCCCCCCCTAAAATCTCGTTCCATTATAGCATATTCTCGTATTTTCAACTAAAAAGATTGACAATATCAGAGAATAAAGTAAACTTATTTTTATATAATTTATATGAAAACGAAGAAGGGTCCGAAGTAGGGCGTGCGAACTTTGTCTAGAGAGCCGGTGGATGGTGCAAACCGGTCAAAGCGCAGCGGCTGAATTACAGGCTTGGAGTTTGCGGCTGTGCCCCGTTCGGCACATATTGAGTCGGGAGAATCGGATTCTCCAAGCTGGGTGGTACCGCGCAAATGCGCCCCTGCATGAACTATCATGCAGGGGCGTTTTTATTTTGCCCACTCTTCTTCAGTTTCATCAAGGTTGTTTTCATTGAATGGCAAGGCACAGAAGTGGAAGCTCAAGAGGAGGAATTGGAATGGTTAACGAATTATTGGATGATTTAAAATGGAGAGGCCTGATTTACCAGCAGACCGATGAAGAGGGATTAGCGGCATTGCTGGAAGCACAGAAAATTTCATTGTACTGCGGTGTCGACCCTACTGCGGACAGCATGCACATTGGGCACATTGTTCCGTTATTGACACTAAGACGTTTTCAGCTGCACGGCCACCAACCGATTTTGTTGGTAGGCGGCGCGACTGGGACGATCGGTGATCCATCAGGAAGAAATGAAGAGCGCCAGCTGCAGACGATGGAGCAGATTGACCTGAACGTACAGGGCATCAAAGTCCAGATGGAGCAGATTTTTGATTTTTCATCGGACAACGGAGCGGTGATGGTCAACAACAACGACTGGATCGGCAAGATGAGCATAATTGAGTTTTTGCGGGATTACGGAAAATTGATTTCCGTCAATTACATGCTGGCCAAAGATTCGGTGGCATCGCGGCTGGAAACGGGAATCTCGTTCACCGAGTTTTCCTACACATTGATCCAAGCGATCGACTTCAACCATTTATACGACAATTACAATTGCCGTGTGCAAGTCGGCGGTTCAGACCAGTGGGGCAATATCACCTCCGGCCTGGAAGTGATCCGTAAAACACATGATGCGGAAGACACCAAAGCGTTCGGCATTACGATTCCGCTGGTGACAAAAGCGGATGGCACGAAATTCGGAAAATCGGCGGGCGGTTCCGTGTGGCTTGATCCTAAGAAGACATCACCGTACGAATTCTACCAGTTCTGGATCAACACGGCGGATTCGGATGTCATCAAATACTTGAAAATCTTCACGTTTATCAGCCGTGAAGAAATCGAAGAACTTGAAAAAACCGTAGAAGCGGAAGCGCATCTGCGCAAAGCCCAAATCGTGTTAGCAGAAGAAATGACCAAGCTGATCCACGGCGAAGGGGCTCTTGAGGATGCACAGCGCATCACAAAAGCATTGTTCAGCGGTGATTTGAAAGCTTTGTCAGCCAATGAAATGCGCGCAGCGTTCAAAGACGTCCCTTCAGTTGAACTTTCCAAAGAACCGAAATCGATCGTCGATTTGATTGTCGAAGCCGGTATTTCCCCGTCAAAACGCCAAGCCCGTGAGGACGTAACCAATGGTGCGATTTCCCTCAATGGCGAGAAAGTGACAGACCTGGAATACGTCATCGATGAAAAAGATCGCCTCGAAGATGCCTTCGCGATTTTGCGCAGAGGCAAGAAGAAATACCACATGGTTCAATTCAACTAAATGAAAAGATTGTAGAACAAGGGCAGGCCTAATCTCCTGTCCTTTTTCTTGTTTTTTGGGAACTGTGTGTTTTAAAAAATAAAGCGGCGGGTAACCAATCACTAGAAACAATTTTTAGACATAAATTAATAAATCCAAATTCACAGGAGGCGTTAACACGATGTCAAGAATGGTAGGTTCGTACAATTCAGAAAACGAAGCGATTCGAGCAATTGAGGATTTAAAAACACAGGGGTATCGTTCAGAAGATATTTCGGTGCTCAGCAAAGATAAAGGAGAAACCAAACACGTTACTGAAAAAACAGGTACACATGCAGGAGAAGGTGCTGCTACTGGCGCGTTGACAGGCGGTGCGCTTGGCGGCCTTGGCGGTGTACTTGCCGGCATCGGAGCATTAGCCATCCCAGGCATAGGCCCGATCGTAGCGGCAGGCCCGATAGTCGCCGGCCTCACAGGAGCAGCAGCGGGTGCAGGTGTTGGAGGTTTGGCAGGCGCATTGATTGGCGCCGGCATACCGGAAGACGAAGCGAAAGAATATGAAGGCCATTTCAACGATGGAGCTATCCTGGTCATGGTCAATGACTCAAAATCGGCGATTCCAGACAGCAGCGACCGAGATCGCTTTGCAGATAGCGATCGGAATTCGACACTTTCAGGAGACAGAACAGTCATTGGCAGCGACGGCGATGTCCGGCATGAACGCGGGCAAGCATCGGAGACCCATGCCGGGCACAGAAGCACTGGGCGCAACGACCATGATTTATTTGATGATGAAGCGCGGACCGCTGGATTGGGAAGCAACCGTGACTTGCTGGATGGCAATAAGCGCAGCAGCGGTTTAGGGAGCGATGAAGGTTTATTGCATGATACCCGGCGGCGCTCAGGTTCAGACAATAGCTATGACCGCGATCCACTGATTGGCGGCGAAAACGATACCACCATCAGAGGAGACCGCGATTCACATTTTGATGACAGCGATGATCCAAGTAAACGAGGACGTGCAGGATTGTAGATAAAAAGAAAGCCAACCTTTGCTGGTTGGCTTTTTTTATAATTGCTTTTTCTTGATAAACTGCGGCAGTTCCATATCTTCGAAAAGAAGCGGGTGAATGAGTTTGCCTAAGCGGATAGCACCTTCGATCAAACGGGGGGAAGGCCGGCAATATAACTCCTCTTCCATAATGTGGATTTCTTCGTAAGCCTTCATATTTTCCCAGCCTGGCCGCTTGCGGACCAATTCAGGTTTAACTTTAGAAGTCATGATGCCGACCCAGGCCAGGAGAATATAATCGGGATCACGTTTTTCAACATCGGCCCAATCCGTCTGGATATTTGCTGATTCAATGTCGGAAAAGGTATTTCTGGCACCTGTAATTTCACTGATTTCGCTAAGCCAGTTGATATTTCCAGGAGTGAAAACGGGCTTCGGCCACCATTCCCAATAAAGGGAAGGGCGTGTCTCAGCCGCGGCCGACCGTTTTTTGATTTCTTCAATCACTTGTTGATAAGCATTATATACAGGCAAAGCATCAATGCCGCAGGCTTCACCGACCGCAAGCAAATCGCTGCCAATTTCAGCGAGCGATTGCGGATTCAAAATTAAGTGGGGGATTTTTCGCTTTTTGAGTTCCTCGATATTCTTTTCCATGCCGGGTACGCTGAGCGAAGCCAAAACCAAATCTGGTTTTAACGCTTGCAATTCGTCCATACGAATGGCGAGGTCAGGTCCGAGCCTCGGCAAAGAATCAATCGGTTTCGGCCAATCCGAGTAATCGTCGACGCCTACCAGCAGATGTTCTGCGTCTAAAAAAGCGAGAAGTTCCGTGTTGCTCGGGCATATTGATACGATCCGCATTGAAATGCACCTCCGGTTTGGTCCAGTTTATCATATTCCGGTTTTTGCGTGAAATGCTGCAGGCTGGAGAATGAAAATTTTAGGTATTCAAATATAACTGGAAAAATTCGGTCCATTAATGCACGTTTAACATTAATGTATTATTATAGAGAAAAGTGGTTTGGATTGAACAGAAGGAGAGACGGCATGATCAAGAATCAGGCATTGCATGATTACATAGGTGAACGGACTTGGGATTTAACTGAAAAGTGGTATGAAACGCTTGATAAAAGCAAAGGCGGGGTATACGGCACAAACGACCCTGAAAAAATAGCGATTCTCAAAAACCAGAATCATGAATTTCACAAACGGTTTTGTTCAATGTTTTTAAAAGAAGAAAACGAATTTCATGAAAACTTCCACGAATGGATCAAGGAAATCGCGGAAGATGAGGCACATTTGGAGACGCCTCTTGTTGCCGTAATTGAAGAATTTTTTAGAACACAATTGCAGTATTTAGAAATGATCGGTAATTATACAGCGAAGAATCAGGATGAAGTCAGCCTGGAGCAATTGAACGAATGGAATTTAGCGATTGTCAATACAATATCCAAAGTGATTGTTGAATTCAGTTCACAGAATACGAAAGCGGCACAGGACCGGCTGGACAAACAGCAGCAGATGATTGTAGAAATGAGTGCGCCTGTCATCTTGCTGACGAAGAATGCAGGCTTGCTGCCGTTGATCGGAGAAGTCACTTCCCACCGGGCAGCAATCATTTTTGAAAAAACCTTGGCGCAGAGCTCGAAGCATAATCTGGAAAGGCTGTTCATCGATTTATCGGGTGTGCCGGTTATTGATACGATGGTTGCCCAGCAGATTTTCCAGCTGATCAGTGGTTTGGAAATAATCGGTGTTAAAGCGGCATTGTCAGGCATCAGCCCGGTAATTGCACAGACAGCTGTCCATTTGGGCATCAAGTTCATAGACATCGAAGTCTATAACACGCTGGCTCAAGCATTGAAACAAAACGAAATCCATTTTTATAAATAAATGCTTTGCACCCAAACCTCAGCTGTTCCAGCGGAGGTTTTTTTTGCATAGAAAAACCCCTTGAAACGCTTTGCCGTTTCAAGGGGTTTAAAAGCAGTTATTAACGTGAGTAGTACTCAACGATCAATTGCTCGCTGATTTCAGCTGACAATTCGCTGCGTTCTGGGTAGCGTACAAACGTGCCTGTTTTGCTGTCGGCATCGAAAGTTACGTATTCAGGAACGAAGTTGCTTACTTCAATCGCTTCGTTTACTACATCAAGGTTGTTTGATTTTTCACGGAAAGCGATTGTTTGTCCTGGTTTTACGCTGAATGACGGAATGTCAACGCGTTTGCCATCAACAAGGATGTGGCCGTGGTTTACAATTTGACGAGCTTGGCGGCGAGTGCGCGCAAGACCTAAACGGTAGACAACGTTATCAAGGCGAGCTTCAAGCAAGATCATGAAGTTTTCACCGTGTTTACCAGGCATTTTGCCGGCTTTGTTGAATAGTGTTTTGAATTGGCGTTCGTTTACACCAAACATGAAACGAAGTTTTTGTTTTTCTTGAAGTTGCAAACCGTACTCAGAAACTTTTCTGCGTTGGTTAGCACCGTGTTGACCTGGTGCGTAAGGGCGTTTTTCTAATTCTTTACCTGTTCCGCTAAGAGATACTCCTAGACGGCGTGACAGTTTCCATGCTGGACCTGTATAACGAGACATATATGTCTCCTCCTCTGTTTTTGGTTTTTGAAGTAAAATAAAAACCAGATGCATTCATGCTGTAAGCCATTTTATATTCATGTACCTTCGCTCGGCAGCCAAGAGTTACGCGATACACCTTTTAATTGTCTAGACTCCAGCGCCAAGATCTAACAGGCGCTTTCGCTTTTCTCATAAGGAATAAAATGGACAGACGCGCACATACAACTGCTGCGATTATTTTACACAAATTCTAGTATAACCGGACCACGCTCTATAAGTCAATGGCTAACAAGGGCTTTCTTCAAAAGGACTGCAATTAAGGTATTTGCCAGGCTGTCCAGACCAGTTCTACAAGGAAAAAGGTAAGCTTTTCTTTTTTTGCAATTTACGGTAAAATGAAAATAAGGCAGAATGTAAGCGCTTTCTATTTAAACTAAGGGGTGTATGAACATGAAACAATCTTCTGGGAATATGGAAACCGCTATTATCCATAGCGGTTATGAGAGCCAGCTCCACCACGATAGTTTGGCAACGCCTCTTTATCAGACATCGACGTTTTCTTTTGCGACAGCGGAAGAAGGCGAACAACGCTTTGCCGGAACGTGCGGCGGCAATATTTATTCGCGTTTAGGCAACCCGACAGTGCGGGTGCTTGAAGAACGCATGGCCGCCATTGAATTCGGAGGAGGAGCGTTGGCATTCGGTTCAGGGATGGCCGCTGTCAGTGCGATTCTGATTCACCTGACGAAAGCCGGGGATCATGTTCTTTGTTCGAGAGGCATCTATGGCTGCACGTTCGGGCTTTTGGAGATGCTGGAGGAAAAATACGCCATCGGCCATAATCTGGTCAGTATGACGACAGAGGAAGAAATCGAAAAAGCATTGCGCCCGGAAACCGTCTGCATCTATGTAGAGACGCCGATCAACCCGACGATGGAAATCGTCAATCTTGATGCGGTTATTGCTGTAGCCAAAAAGCACGGATTGCGGGTCGTTGTGGACAATACGTTCAGTTCGCCATATCTTCAAAATCCGTTGAAGATGGGGGCGGATTTTGTGCTGCACAGCGCGACTAAATACTTGAACGGCCATGGGGATGTGGTCGGTGGTGTTTTAGTCGGCCAAGATACAGAAGAAATGCAAACAATCCGTTTTACAGTCCAAAAGGATATCGGCGCCATCATGTCGCCTTTCGATGCATGGCTCCTGCTCCGCGGCATGAAAACTTTGCATGTGCGCATGGACCGGCATATCTCGAATGCCAAGAAAGTGCTTGAGTTCCTGAAGCAGGAACCTCTGGTAACGAAAATACATTATCCGCATGATGAGAATCACCCACAATTCGATATTGCGAAACGCCAGATGCGCGATGGAGGCGGCTTGATATCCTTTGAGATTGAAGGCGGCAAAAAAGAAGCGCAGACGTTCATGAATGCGCTGTCGATGATCAAAATCGCAGTAAGCCTTGGAGATCCGGAAACGCTGATCCAGCACCCGGCTTCCATGACGCACCAAATTGTACCCGAAGCAAATCGCCAAGCGATGGGCATTTCCGAATCCTTGATGAGGCTGTCCATCGGATTGGAACATACCGACGACTTGATAATGGATCTGGCTGCAGCTTTCGAAGCGGTCAAGCCGCATTTGCAGGAAGCTTAGAAAGCAAAAGAGCCCCCGAATCAATTCCTGATTCGGGGGCTCTTTCAATTGTTAGGATTAAAGATGCTTAATCAGTGTTTCAGCAAACTTCTCGAGTCCTGCCTGGTCGTCTTGTGTAAAGCGGCTGAGTTCTGGGCTGTCGATATCAAGGACGCCGATCACTTCACCGTTTTTGATTAATGGTACAACGATTTCTGAACGTGAAGCTGCGTCGCAGGCAATGTGTCCAGGGAAAGCATGGACATCTTCGACAAGCATTGTTTTCTTTTCAGAAACAGCAGTGCCGCATACGCCTCGGCCGACCTTGATGCGCACACATGCCGGCAAGCCTTGGAATGGCCCAAGCACAAGTTCGCCTTCTTCCATTAAATAAAACCCGACCCAATTGATGCGGTCTAAAAATTGGTTTAGTAATGCAGATGCATTGCTTAAGTTGGCGATGGCGTTCGATTCGCCTTCAAGCAGGGCATCCAATTGTTTTCCGAGCATCGCGTATTGGCTTGCACGCGTGCCGCTATAATCTGTTTGAGTGAACATGAAAGACCCTCATTTCGTTTGTGGATTTATCCATTATAGATTCTGTCATAGCCTTGATGCAAGCCTTTGGCGCTGTGTGCATCGGAACCGAACACCAGTGGAATGCCGAGTGATTCGGCATAGCGGATCCATTTTTTCGAAGGATAGGGCTCCAGGCAATCCGGTTTGAAATAGCCGGCGCTGTTGACATCAAGCTCTGCACCGGCGTCAGCGATTTTGTCGATGATCGCCTTGATGCGCGATTCGTCATCAATGTTTGCGCCATGAGAAAATTGGAATTTATGTGCCAGCGTCGGGTGGCCGATGCGCTTCGGTTTGAATTTGCCGAGGTCAGATGCAATCGACGCTTCAACGGTATCGTAATAAATGCCGTATGCTACTTCGACAGAACCTGCCGCCGCCGCAAGCTCCATAAAAACTTCTGGAGAATAATCGAGGCAGAAATAACGCGGTCCTGCTTTGACAAAATGCACGGATAAAATTGAATCATCCAGACGTGGTCCGATTTCATTTAAAAAAATGCGTGTTTCCTCTTCAAAGCCTTGGATAAAATCGACTTCCAGCCCAACCCGGATCCGGATATCGTTTTTGTATGCATCTTTTGCAGCTTCAACGGCGTCTAGATAACGGTGCAGCACGTCAAAGCTCATCCCGCTGTCTTTCATCGGAGTCGTATCGGTGAAAGAGGGGGGGAGTGGAGCGTGTTCAGTGAATGAGATATCCAGGAAACCTGAAGCTATCGCTTTTTCAATATAGGATTCCAAGGCATCAGCAGTGCCATGCGGACAAAAGGGGGTATGGATATGGCCGTCTCTTTTCATTGGAAACACCAACTTTCTTTAGAGAATAAAAATATTTTATCATTTCTTCTAAATTCGCAAACAAAACAATAGAATACATGTTAAAATAATAGAATCATGAAATGCATTTATATAGAAGAGGAAATGGATTTTGGAACAGGGGGCTAATTGGCTTATGATGAAGTATATCATCATTGCGGTCATCATTCTAATAGCGGTAATTATCGTCGGATTCATGTTTCGAAAGAAGCACAACGCGGAAATTGAACGCTTGGAACAGTTAAAACTGCAAATACAAAACAAACCGATACTCGAAGAACTGACGAAAGTGAAACAATTGAACATGAACGGCCAGACGGAAGAAATGTTCGAACGCTGGCGCGCTGTCTGGACGGAAATCATGGACTTACATATTCCGAAAATCGACGCATCGCTGTTCGACGCAGAAGATGCGATTGACCGCTTCAATTTCGGAAAAGCTTCGAAGATTGAACAGGAAATCGAAGTCCGCATTGAAAAAGTGGATCAGCAGATGAACGAGATCCTTTCGGAATTGAGCGACTTGATCGGCAGTGAAGAAAAGAACCGCAGCGAAATGGACTTGATGAAAGACCACTACCGCCAAGCGCGTAAAACCTTATTGGCGCACCAGCATTCATATGGAGCAGCAGCCGGACCTTTAGAGAAGAAGCTTGAATCGTTCACGCCATTGTTCAGTGAATACGACAAGCTGACGGAAGAAGGGAATTACCTGGAAGCCCGCGAAACGGTTATGGGCTTATCAGATGAAGGGGATTACGTATTTTCGCTTATCGACAACATCCCGCCATTGCTGGCAGATGTCCAGTCGAAAATACCGGCTTCGATCCAGGAATTGCGTAGCGGCCAGCGTGAAATGGAGTCTCAATCGTATTATTTGAACCACCTCGAATTGACGGGGCAATTGGATGCGATGGAGCAGGAATTGGCCCATATGAAAGAAGAAATTGCCGAGTTGAAAATCGCCGAAACGACTGTCAAAGCGGAAGCGATGAAAGACCGCATCGATTCATTCTACGAGCTACTTGAAAAAGAAGTGGAAGCGAAGCATTTCGTTGACCAATACAAAGTACAAACCGGCCGACAATTGGATACGGTGTCGAGTGAGACACGCGATACGTATGATGAATGTGCAGTCGTGCAGCAGAGCTATAAGATTTCCGAGAGCGATGCAGCGATTCCGCGTGCATGCCTGGACAAATTGAAAGAACTTCAACGCCGATTCGACTTGCTCGAGTCCCGCACGCAAGAAGAACAGGCAGCCTACTCAAGCCTGGAAGAAGAATTGGTCAACATCCGCAAAGAACTTGCTGAGGTCGATGTAGCTCAAAGCGGCTTGGCTGGATCTTTGAAAAATCTGCGGATCGACGAAAACGAAGCCCGCAAAAAACTGGAACACCTCAAACGCCAATTACAGGAAACGGACCGCATGCTGCATAAAGCGAACACTCCTGGGATTCCGGAAGAGATGGACGTTCGCCTAGAAGAAGCGGAAGAGCATTTATTCGTCGCAATGCAAGGCTTGCAGGAAGTGCCGCTTAATATGAAACTGGTCGACAGCTACTTGACGAAAGCCGAGAAATGCATCGATGAAGTCGAAGAAAAAGCGAAAGAAATGATTGAAAATGTGCTGCTGGTTGAGCGCATTATCCAATACGGCAACCGTTACAGAAAAACGAATCCGCAGATGAACGCCAAGCTGATGGAAGCGGAAGAGTCTTTCCGCCAGCTCCGGTATTCAAAAGCGTTGGAAGAAGCGGCTACAGCAGTTGAAAATTTTGAACCAGGCTCGATGAAACGAATCGAAGTACTGGTGAAAGAAGATGCTTGGCGCGTATAAAATGAGAAAACCACCAGCCGACGCGCTGGTGGTTTTCTTTTGGGAGGAGTATAAAAATGATATACCTGGACAATAGTGCAACAACTAAACCGAAAACCGAAATCCTCGAGGCATTCGTGAAAGTGAATGAAAGCTATTACGCGAATCCGGCTTCGATCCATTTGATGGGCAACCAAGCGGAAGATTTGCTGGAAGGCGCAAGAGCTCAGATTGCGGAGCTATTGGGGATGGAAAAGATCATCTTCACGTCTGGCGGTACGGAAGCCAATAACTTGGCGCTGCAGGGCGTTGCTGAAGCTTCGAAAACGCGCGGGATGCACATGATCACCGCAGCTACGGAGCATTCCTCTGTTTTGAAAACGATGGAGGAACTGGAGAAGCGCGGGTTCGAAATTACCCGCCTGCCGGTCGGAAAAATGGGCGAGATCGATTTATCCGAATTGCAAAAAGCGCTGCGGCACGATACGGTGTTGGTGAGCTTGATGCATGTCAATAACGAAATCGGTGCGGTACATCCCATCGCGGAAGTGAAAAAGCTATTAGCGGGTACCCGGACCTTATTGCATTGCGACGCCGTCCAGAGCGTCGGGAAAGTGGCGCTCGACCGTCAAAACATGCCAGACTTGTTGACGGTATCTGGGCATAAGATCCATGGCCTGAAAGGCAGTGGGGTTTTAGCCTATAATAAAGGAGTGGAACTGTTGCCTGTCCAGCACGGCGGGGGCCATGAATCCGGTTTGCGGAGCGGCACCGTTTCTGTCGCAGATGCCGTGGCTCTTGCCAAGGCGCTGCGGCTTGCAGAGCCACGGTCGGAGTTCACCATATGGAATCAACAATTGCGTGATTTCCTCTCCGGCTTTACTGGCGTGAGAGTCGTCAGCCCTAAAGGCGCCGCGCCGCATATTCTTGCGATTGCTGTCAAGGGCATCAAAGGCGAAGTACTGGTCTCCGGATTGCAGCAGCAATCCGTCATCGTTTCGACATCGAGCGCATGCTCTTCAAAAAGCACAGCTGCAAGCCACGTCATCGATGCAATCGGATTGCCGAGAGAATTCAAAGACGGCGTCATCCGCATCAGCTTTGGTGCATTCACGACAGCTGAAGACCTATCATCATTCCAAAAAGCGTTTGCACATGTCTACGCGATCATCAAAGGAGCTTAATCCATGAAAACAAATCAAATCCTCGTGCGTTACGGCGAGTTGTCCACCAAAGGAAAAAATAGAAGTTCATTTATCGGACGCCTGCGTGACAACGTCAGACAGACATTTTCGGATCTACCAGGCGTACGCGTCAAAGCGGAGCGCGACCGGATGTTCATTTATTCGGATAGCGAAGCGGAAATTGCACAAGTCCAGTCCCGCCTGCAAAAAGTTTTCGGAATCCAGTCGTTCAGTCCGGTAACCGAGTGCGAACTGGATCTCGAGTCCATGAAACGTGCAGCCATGACCGTGATGGAAAAAACGGACCATGCAGGAAAAAGTTTTAAAGTGTCGGTAAAACGTCCATATAAAGCATTTCCACATGAAAAACCTGAAATTGTGCAGACCATCGGTTCCCAGGTACTGCGGAATTTCCCGGACCTGACGGTGCAGATGAAAAATCCCGACATTGAGTTGAAGATTGAAGTGCGCGAAGAAGGTGCATTCATGATGGCTGAAACATTTGCCGGAGCAGGCGGATTGCCAGTTGGTGCTTCCGGAAAAGCCTTGCTGCTGCTGTCCGGCGGCATCGACAGCCCGGTGGCAGGCTACCATATGCTGAAGCGCGGCGTGCGTTTGGAACTGATCCATTTTTTCAGCCCGCCATTTACAAATGAGCGCGCCAAACAGAAAGTGTTTGACTTGGCAGAGAAGCTGAGCCAGTTCGGTTCTTCTGTCAGATTGCACGTCATTCCGTTTACGGCGCTCCAGCAGGAAGTCCATAAGCAAGTGCCGGACAACATCACAATGACTTCAACACGCCGCATGATGATGCGCATTGCCGATCTCGTGCGTGAAGACACGGGTTGCCAAGCGATTGTTACAGGCGAAAGCTTAGGCCAAGTTGCAAGCCAGACGCTTGAGTCGCTTGCAGCCATCAATGCCGTGACCCATACGCCTGTGCTGCGTCCGCTCATTGCGGCAGACAAGCTTGATATCATCGAAACGGCGCAGAAAATCGATACTTATGAGATTTCCATCCGCCCGTTTGAAGATTGCTGTACGATTTTCACCCCGGCCAATCCAAAAACCAAGCCGAAGCTCGAAAAAGTCGAGTATTACGAAAAATTCGTGTCGTTTGACGGCCTTATCCAAGAAGCGGTGGAAAACCGGGAAATCATTAAATTCCCACGCCCCAAAAAAGCCGTTTATGATGATTTATTGTAAAATTGAGTTATTGAAAATTAAACGTAAATTGCAAATTGAAAAGCAGATTGCCTGATTGGGCAGTCTGCTTTTTTTTATGGAGTATTTTGAATACTGGGAATTTTGCGGTATACTTTAATGGAAGCAGTTACTATAAGCCAAGGGGGAATAATAAGATGGATCGAAATGAACTCGTAGCACCTGAATCTTATAATTTAACAGAGGAAATCGAAAAGTTCGCGACAGGCGATGGCAAGATGGCTATTATTTGGGAGAACGACAAAGGGGAAACACAGGAACTTACATATGACGAACTGATTGCACGCGCCAATAAAGCAGCAAACAGTTTTGAAAAAGCAGGACTGAAAAAAGGGGATATCGTGCTGGTCATGGTACCACGCTTGATCGAAGCATACGTCGCCTATATCGGAGCATTAAAAGCCGGTTTGGCTGTGATTCCGAGTTCGGAGATGCTGCGCGCCAAAGACATTTCCTACCGATTAAACCACAGCGACGCCAAAGCGGTGATTGCATATGAACCATTCATGGATCAGTTTGCAGATGTAGCGGAAATGGACCGAGTCACGAAATTCGTTATCGGCAAGTCGGACAATACATGGATCTCGTTGACGGAGGAAATGGAAAGCGCTTCCAGTGAGTATAATGCTGCTGACACGGGCAAAGATGATATGGCGTTCCTATCGTACACTTCGGGAACGACCGGAAATCCCAAAGGCGCAGTCCACAGCCACGGCTGGGCATATGCCCACTTGCGGACATCAGCTGAGCACTGGCTCGGCGCTAGAGAAGGCGATCTCGTCTGGGCAACAGCAAGCCCAGGTTGGCAAAAATGGATTTGGAGCCCGTTCCTTGCCACGCTTGGAAGCGGAGCAACCGGGTATGTCTACAACGGCAAATTCGATCCCGAAGTCTACTTGCAGATTTTAGAGCGCCGCAAAATCAATGTTCTTTGCTGCACGCCAACCGAATACCGCTTGATGGCCAAACAGAAAAACTTGGCGTCATTCGATCTATCATCGCTACATAGCGCTGTTTCAGCCGGCGAACCGCTAAATGCAGAAGTCATCAACGTCTTCAAGAATCATTTCAACCTGGAAGTGCGCGATGGCTACGGGCAAACTGAAAACACCTTGCTTGTGGGCGTCATGAAAGGAATGGAAACTAGAATCGGTTCAATGGGCAAACCGACGCCTGGCAACCGCGTTGAAATCATCAATGAATTCGGCGAACCTGCAGGGGCCGGAGAAGTGGGCGATATCGCTGTACATGTCGACACGCCAGCCCTGTTCAAAGGCTATTTCAAAGACGATGAGCGCACGAAAATGCAATTCCGCGGCGATTATTACGTTACGGGCGACAAAGCATCCAAAGATGACGACGGCTATTTCTGGTTCGAAGGGCGCGGCGATGACATCATTATCTCCTCCGGTTACACAATCGGGCCGTTCGAAGTGGAAGATGCACTCGTCAAACACCCGGCCGTACAGGAATGTGCAGTCGTCGGTGCGCCGGACGAAATCCGCGGCACCATCGTCAAAGCATTCGTCGTGCTCGTCGGAGACAGCGAACCTTCCGACGAACTGATCAAGGATCTGCAGAACCACGTAAAAGAGCTGACGGCACCGTACAAATACCCGCGTGCCATCGAGTTCATGTCCGAACTGCCAAAAACAGCATCCGGCAAAATCCGCCGCGTTGAACTACGGCAGAAGGAAATGAACAAATAAGAATTTTTGGAACCGATATTCCGCAAAACAGCTGCGCTTGCCGCGGGCGAGCGCCAAGCCTCCTCAGTCGCTTTGCTCCCTGCGGGGTCTCGGCTGTCTCGCTTTCCCGCAGGCGTCTACGCTGTTTTGCTCCATATCGAGAGAATCGAAAGCAACTGCAAAAAGTATATCTTTTATGTTCTATGTTAAAAGAAATAATTTTCTATTTAAGATATAACATTGAATTTAGCGGAAGACGGCGACTCCAGCGGGAGCAGTGATGGAGCAAAGCGACAGAGCGACGAGCTGCAGACCCTGGAAGCGGCTGAAGCCGTGCCCGCGGAACGCGTCCGTCTGAAGCGAAATGAGAAGCAATAACTATTATTCCTATAAGCCTGTAAACAGCCGATCCAGTTGGCTGTTTTTTCTTTTGTTTACTTTGCCCATGGGCAGGCATATAATTAGGCTGATATTTCGAGAAGCAAAATAATAGAAAGACTGGTGAATTTTCAATGATGGCAGATGAGAAAAAAGGAATCCTTTATACAATGCTGACGTACACGATTTGGGGCTTTCTGCCGATTTATTGGAAGCTGCTGGACCATGTGTCGAGTGATGAAATTCTTGCTTCGCGCATCGTTTGGTCGCTGATTCTGACCGTGGCGTTCATCGTCCTGCTAAAAGGCCGGAAAATGCTGCTTGGCGATTTAAAAGAGTTATGGAAATCAAAGAAGAAGTTCTTTACCTTGATGCTCGCATCTTACCTGATCACGTTAAACTGGTTCCTGTATATTTTCGCAGTGACCAATGACCGGATTGTAGAGACCAGCTTGGGCTATTACATCAATCCGCTGGTGTCGATGCTCCTTGGTGTGATTTTCCTGAAAGAGAAATTATCGCCGGCAATAAAATTCGCTTTTGTGCTGGCTGCTGCCGGGGTGGCCATTTTAACGGTTTCCTATGGCACCTTGCCATGGCTGGCGTTCGGGATGGCATTCAGTTTCGCGTTTTATGGACTGATCAAAAAAACGATCAAGTTGAATGCATTGCGCGGACTTGCACTTGAAACGCTATTCGTTATGCCGGCAGCGTTGGCGTATTACGTTTACCTCTTTGCTGCAGGGGAGGCATCTTTTCTCCATAGCGGTTCGTCAACGGACATTTTGCTGGTGATCAGCGGTGCTGCTACTGCACTGCCGCTATTCCTCTTTGCAACAGGCGCTCCGCTGATTCCGCTTTACATGGTCGGCTTCCTGCAATACATCGCCCCGACGCTGATGTTGATTCTCGGGGTGCTGGTCTACGGCGAAGAATTCAACCGCATCAATGTGATTTCATTTTCATTCGTTTGGGTGGCGCTGGCAATTTTTACGGCTTCAAAAGTGATCGAAGCGAGAAGTGTCCGAAAAGGGCGATTGAATTCACAGCATTGAGCCCAAGCTGACACTTTAAATGAAACATTTCATAGGGTTCAACCGTATAATAGAAGAGACATCCAAGGGAGGGAATGAGCAATTATGAATACAAAAAGATGGATAGCGATTATCGCGGCCGTTGCGTTACTGGGAATTTCGATTGTCATCAATTCGGCATTCGCACTTTTCCAAAACAGTTTCGGTACCGGGGTCGACGAGCTGATGGGGGCAACCGAGACTGGATTTTCCGAGAACGTGATCGAGGCAGGCGATTTCAATAAACGCATCGCAGTCATGAACGTCGACGGCGTCATCCAGGATACGGGGGAAGCGGCGTCGCTGTTCGGGGCTGCCGGCTATAACCACCAAGCATTTATGGAGCAATTGGAACTAGTGGATGAAGACGATTCGGTCAAAGCAGTCGTCTTGAAAGTGAATTCCCCTGGAGGCGGCGTAGTTGAGTCCGCAGAGATCTACGACAAGATCAAAGAAATCCAGGAAAACACCGAAAAACCGATTTACGTTTCTATGGGCGCAACAGCCGCATCTGGCGGCTATTACATTTCAGCGCCTGCAGACAAGATTTTTGTCAGCCCGGAAACCTTGACGGGTTCATTGGGTGTTATTATGCAAAGCGTCAATTATGGTGAATTAGCAGAGCGTTACGGCGTTGATTTCGTAACCATCAAATCGGGGCCTTATAAAGATATTATGAGCCCGACACGCGATATGACGCCTGAAGAAGAAGCAATTCTTCAGGAAATGCTCAATGATTCTTATGAGAGTTTTGTCGACGTAATTGCGGAAGGCCGTGACATGACAGAAGAGCAAGTGAAGCAAGTGGCAGATGGCCGAATCATGAACGGGCGTCAGGCTGTAGAAGCCGATTTAGCAGATGATTTCGGCTACGACGAAGATGTCATTGCCGCACTCCAGAAAGATTTTGACCTGGCAGGAGCGGAAGTCTTTGAATACGGTGCCAATCAAGGATTGGGATCACTCTTTTCAATGAAAGTGAATTCGCTGTTCGGAGCGGACATGGAATCGCAAATGATTGCGAAATTGCTGACAGAGCATAGTGCACCACGCATGATGTATCTATACGGTGAAAAATAAGGAGGGACGATGAATATGGCGGACCAAGTTAACGGGACAATTGCTGCAGCCGGACCGGCGCCGCGTCCCGAACGACAGTATGAAGAAGTTCTGTATTATGAACACATGCCAGCTGGTTTCTGGGTCCGATTTTGGGCATACCTGATCGATTTGATCGTGGTGGCTTCCGCATCTTCGATTCTGGTGAAACCCATATTTCTGCTTGTCGGTGCAGAAACGGCATCTTCCGCATGGTATGCGCCTTATGCCATAGTGACCGCGGTCATTTTTTACGGCTATTTTGTGCTGATGACGAAGTTTTTCAATCAGACAGTCGGCAAAATGATCATGGGGCTGCGGGTAATATCCTTGGCAGACGATAAACTGACATGGGGTACTATGTTATTCCGGGAATGGATCGGCCGTTTTATTTCAGCGACCATCCTGCCGCTTTATTGGATAGTCGGTTTTACGAGGCTTAAGCAAGGCGTGCATGACTTTATCGCGGATACGACGGTGATCCACGAAAGCTCGTACCGCAAACAAAAAACGATTCAAAAAGCTTCAGCTGAACGGTCTGAGTTGCAAGACGCCTAAGCGTTCTAGTAAGATAGAGTTACACTGAAAGGGAGGCGTTTTGATGGTACAAATTACGTTTAAGAACAATCCGGTCACTTTACCGGGAAATGAAGTCAAAGTCGGAGATCAAGCTCCAAACTTTACGGTTCTTGGAAATGACCTGAGCCCTGTTGAATTGAAGGACACTGCTGGGAAAGTAAGATTAATCAGCGTTGTGCCGTCGCTTGATACAGGAGTCTGCTCAGACCAGACAAAACGGTTTAGCGAAGAAGCTGCTTCACTTGGCGAAAACGTGGAAGTATTGACGATTTCGGCTGATTTGCCGTTCGCCCAAAAACGCTGGACTGAAATCAATGGCGTCGATTCGATCACAACATTGTCAGACCATCGCGACTTGGATTTCGGACAAGCATACGGCACTTCGATGAAAGAACTTCGCTTGCTGGCGCGTTCAATTTTCGTTATCGATGAAAACGATAAAGTGGCTTATGTGGAATATGTCGCGGAAGGCACAGACCATCCGGATTACGACAAAGCGCTTGAAGCAGTCAAAACCCTTACAAACTAAAACAGAAACCCACTCTTAATCGAGTGGGTTTCCTTATTGAGGACGGAGAACCAAATGAATTCATCTATGGAACAAGTATTTAATTTTATCGATCAGCACGCGACAGCATATCAAAAAGAAAAAGACCTTCCTTATCTAGAAAGCTTGCTGGAAACAACAGAGAGCTGGCTCGACGGCCATATTCAGCCGGCAGCAGAAGCAGGCAAGGAAGATATCCGCAAAGCGATCCAATTGGCTGTGCTGAAAGGCATGAAAGAGCATGTGCAGCCGCATCACCAAATGACGCCGGACGCGCTTGGCCTACTGGTCGGCTATTTGGTCGAATTGTTTGTGAAGCAAGAAAAGTTCACACTGATGGACCCGGCGCTCGGCACCGGGAATTTGATGCTGACAATCATGAATTACCTCGATGGCCGCATCACAGGGACAGGCGTTGAAATTGATGACTTGCTGATCCGTTTGGCTGCTTCTGCAGCGGACCTTGTGGAGCAGCCGGTAACTTTCTACCGCCAGGATGCACTTCAGCCGTTGTTGATCGACCCGGTCGATGCGGTCGTATCGGATTTGCCGGTGGGCTATTACCCGGATGAAGAGATAGCCGCCACTTTTGAATTGAAAGCTGAAGAAGGCATGTCTTATGCGCATCATTTGTTTATCGAACAAGCGATGAAGCATACCGTGGATGGCGGTTATTTGTTTTTTGTCGTGCCAAAAGCGCTTTTTGAATCACCGCAGGCAGGCGAACTTCACGCATTCCTGAAAAAGACTGCTTATATCCAGTCGGTAATGGAATTGCCGGACACGCTGTTCAAAAATTCAGCCCACGCCAAAGGCATCCTCGTTCTGCAGAAGAAAAAAGAAGGCGTCAAGGCACCGAAAGAAGTGCTGCTCGCCCGCGTACCGAATATGTCCAATCCGACCACTATGTCTAAATTCTTTTCCCAAGTCAGCACATGGTTTAAAGAAAACAAACAATAAAATGGCCGAATTGTGTTATAATGGAAGTCATAAAACACCCGCAAGCACAAGGTAAAAGAAAAGAGGGATGATCATGACTGAAACAAACGAAACTCCGAAAAAAGTGAGTCTGCAAGAAGCGGTAAAACGCCAGCTGGAAGCGAAGAAGAACCAAGCGGCAAACTCAAAAGGCAGCAATGGCGCTTCTAAAGAAGCGAAGAAACTGAAAAGCCAACAGACAAAGAAAGTCAGCAACACGCGCCGTAAAATGGGCGTATAATGAGCAAGCCCGGCCCCTGTGCCGGGTTTTTTTAGTTCTCAACCGAACAATGAATCGTGATTTTGAACAACCTGTGGCATCTGTTGGAAAGAAATTGTAAACTGAAAGGGAAGAATTTTTATATATTAGGAGGAAGCGGTTGTGACGGTAATCGGCATTGTACGGCATGGCATCACAGAATGGAATTTATCGGGCATCGCCCAGGGCAGCTCCGATGTCCCGTTAAATGAAACCGGAAAGAGCCAAGCGGCTGCGCTTGCAGACCGGCTGTCGGCAGAAGAACGCTGGGATATGATCATTTCCAGTGATTTGGCGCGGGCAAAAGAAACAGCGGAGATCATTTCCGAAAAATTGGCGCTGCCGATCAGTTTTTTTGATACGCGCTTGCGCGAAATGTCCGGCGGTGAAATCGAAGGGACGACAGAACAGCAGCGGCTGGAAAAATGGGGTGCTGAATGGCGCAAACTGGATTTAGGGATGGAAAGCTCTGACAGTGTCGGCAAGCGCGGCCGCGAAGCAATCGACAGCATTTTGAAAGAGTTTGAAGGCAAACGGGTGCTGGTCGTCAGCCACGGTGCCTTGATCGGCATCACGCTACGCAGAATGCTGCCTGAGCGATTCGAGAAAACAGATTTACAAAACACTTCGATTACGATACTGGAACATAACGGAAACGAATGGGACTGCACATTGTATAATTGCGTAAAACATTTGGAAACTGCAGGAGTCAGAGACTAGCCTCTACAAACTTATTATCCAGGCGCAAGCCTGAATTCGATTTGTTAAGAAGCTGATTGCATGGCGGATAAGCAGCTATTCCACCGGGAAAGCCTGCGTGCGGATTGTTCCAGCTGTGCAGGGTTATGCTGTACAGCACTGGCTTTTTCGGCTTCAATCGATTTTGCTTACGACAAAGCAGCAGGCAAGCCATGCAAGAACCTGCAGAGGGATTTCCGGTGCAGCATCCACGGTGAGCTCTTGAGATCCGGCTTCAAAGGCTGTGTGGCATTTGAGTGCTACGGCGCAGGGCAGCAAGTGACCCAAAAGACGTTTGGAGGAAAAGACTGGATAGGCCATCCGGAAATTGCACAAAAGATGTTCAGCACTTTGCCGGTGATGATCGAACTGCATGAAATGCTGTGGTATTTAATGGAGGCCAGGGAAATGCCATGTCCGGAACCATTGGGCCAGGAGCTTCAACGGCAATTCACAGAAATAAAGCGGCTGTCCGGATTGGCGGCGGATGATCTAATAGCCGTTGATGCCGCTGCGCTCCGAAACACGGTCCGCCCCTTATTGGCGCAAGCAGGAATGCATATGCAAAAAGCTTCGAAAAAAAGCAAAGCCGCTAAGGATTTTCGCGGCAAAGAACTGATGGGCGCGGAGTTGAAAGGCGGAAATTTAGTGAACGCTGATTTCACAGGCGCTTACTTGATTGCGGCCAATTGCCGGCTGGCCAATTTCAGCAAAGCCAATTTTCTTGGCGCCGATTTGCGAGATGCCGATATAAGCGGCGCTGATTTGACCGACAGTCTTTTCTTAACTCAACAACAAGTCAATGCTGCTATTGGAGACAGCCGGACAAAGCTGCCGGAACATATCAACAGGCCATCCCATTGGGCAAAAGGCCAAAGAAATTTCTAACAGAAAGCAGGAACGACATGCTGCCACAGGAAACCGCAGTTCAAAAAATTACAGACAGCCTGCGCAAAGACCTGAGGGTCAAGGCGATATTCCTTAAAGGGTCGATGGGCAGGAATGAGTATGATGAGCATTCGGATATCGATCTATACTGTCTTGTGGAAAAAGAAGATGAAAAGGAATTCCTGGGAAATCGATTGGTGCATCTGCAAGCTTACCGGCCTGTCATATTCCAGGATGATATTTTTATCGTTGCTCCGCAGCTGATAGCCGTATTCGATGATTTTCTGCATATCGACTTGTTCACTGTGACACCGGAAACATTTACAGGGAAAGACTTTTTCAAAGTTCTCCATGACCCAGAAGACCGGCTAACGGCGTTCATTGACACGCAAGGACTGGAACTTAAGGCAAGTGAATACCGCGATCATGTGAATGATGTGGCCTGGTTTTTATTCCAATATAAAAAAGCGTCTTCCCGCGGCAATGGCATCTGGGCTGTCAAAATGCTGGCGAATGCTGCAGAGCATTTAGCCCGGGTGCTGCTTTACAGATACGCACCTGAAAGAGCGCAATTGGGGCTGAAAACGCTGCAGCATGCTTTGCCGACAGAGCTCTTTAAGCAAATGGAGGCGGTTTTTGAGGCGATGACACCTTCCCGCCATGCCGAATCGGCTGCAGTTATGAGCCTGCTCATCAAGAATGAATTTCCGTGGATCAAAGAGCATCTGGCAGACGGAGTGCAGATCGAAACGCTGCTGCAAAGCATGCTGGACCTTTACGCAAGCGAAGAAAAAGGAATGTGAAATTCCATCAGCAATAAAAAGCTTGAGAAAATTGTCTAATAAAAAAGCTGATTCCAACGCTGTTCAAAAGAACAGTGGAATCAGCTTTTTTATTTTCTTAATGTAATTTCTGGATTAAAGATTACATAATATGATTATTATCCACTTTCGGACGTACCCATAATTTTGAAAAGTCGACGTAGCCGAAATGCGAGATGTTGACGTTCGTCAATTCTGCCGAAAAAGGAATTTGGCGTTTTCCGTAATACAAGGGTACCATTATGGAGTTTTCAACCAAAGTCCGTTCGAATTCACGATTCAATGAATGCCAGTTTTCAAAAGGTGTCGTCCGGTAGCGCAGAACCAATTGTTCCAGCTGTTGTTTGTCCGGTATGATCGGCCGCAGAGGAGACAGGCCGTTGATCAAAAAATAGAAAAAGGAAAAATCCTGGTTCATTTCAAAAACTTCTCCGTGTATATAAAGGTCAGCCTGCTGATCAGGGCCATTATCGTACATATATTTTTCGAATGGCATCAAAACCAGTTCTACAGGGATGCCTTCTTGTTCCAATACGTCTTTCAGCCATATAGCGGTATCTTCAAGATAACCGGTAGTTTTGAGGAGGATTGGCCTTTCAAGTTTTGGCAACGGCACCCTCGGTGGAACAAAGTTTTGGCCATAGCCAACCAAAAGCCCTTCGCCATTCGGCAAAATACGCGGGTCAACTTCAGTGATTGCCGGGCGCTGTTTCGCAATGGTGTAATGGATAAAGTCCCGCACATCTTTGCGGCGGATCGGCGAATCACGAAAACTGTTCATAAAGACCACGCCGACGCCTGAGTCGCTTTCAACCAAAAATGTCTCCTCGGTTTCACTGGTTTCCGATGACCGGTATGTAATGTCGATATCTTTTGGAACTTGGACAAATTCAATTTCATCCAATAGCGGGCGTTCTCCATAATAATCTTCGAAAGCCCTCAACACCGTTTTCAGCTCATGGCTGTCATCCACATAGAAACTTCCACTGCCCAATAAAATGCCTTTGGATTCTTTGAAAATGCTGGAGTTCATCATGCCAAGCATGTGCAGGCAATAGCTGCAGCCTCCGGGAAAGTGCAAATCGACAACGAGCGGGGCAGGGACGGAAATGCTGCTTACCGGCTCCCATAATTCCTTAAAATTCGGATACGTGCGCATGCGGTTAAGGCATTCTGCAACGTCTTCCGCTGTCAGAATCGAACCGTCATGGAATTTTACGCCTTTCTTCAAGTACAGCCGCAGGTGGGTCCAAGAAAGATCCCAGCTATGCGCAAGTTCAGGCGAAACGTTTCCTGTGTCATCAACCCTCACGAGGCGATTGAAAACAGTCGCGACGAAATGTGCGCTATGGACATCCGCCATTTCCAATGGATGCATCGTCGCCAGCTTGTACCGGCGGGGAATAATCAGTTTGGCAATTTCTCCGCTGTTTTGTGAAAAGCCGAATTTGCTGCGGAAACGCTCGAGCAGCAGCTGCTTAGCCCCGTCGGACCAGTCGAACAATAAATATTTGCTGCTGATTTCAACCGGTTCCTGCTCCATTATTTCCACAGCATGTTCCATAAAAACCTCTTCGGCATCCCTCAGCCAAAAAAGAGTCGAGAGCTTGCCGCGGCCGCTTCCAGCAGTATAACGGAACCATCCTTCTTCCGCCCATTTTTTCAAATAGCGTGCGGTTTGCTTGGTGCTTAATCCCAGAATGCCAGCTACATCCTCTTTTCTGGTTTCTCCGGAAGGCACCGAATGCCATAACTTCAATAATAATTTATCCATGCGGGGCCTCCTCAATTGCAATAAGTGGACGTAAATTTAAAAAATTGTCCATTTTTAATTTATTGTGTCTAGTTTAATATAACTAAGCAAGGAGGGGATGACAAGATGCGCTGGAACGAATACCCGCAAAATATTAAAGTACGTTTATTGACATCATTTTTCAATAGGGCTGTTTTTTCAGCAGTCATGCCTTTTATGGCATTGTTTTTCGCTGAAGAAATGGGCAAGGTGTGGGCAGGCACCTTCCTTATGCTGACAGTAGTTGTCGGCTTTTTCATCAATTTAATAGGCGGCTATATTTCAGACCGCTTTAAACGGAAAAAGGTGGTCGTCGTGACGTCCACATTGAGTGCGTTGATGTTCCTGTCCATGGCATTAAGCTTGCTTCCCGAAAATCGGCTGATCTGGCTTTTTGCCTCTGCCTACACGGTATTCATCATTACGAGCAGCCTTGGCCGTCCGGCGATGCACGCCATCATAATTGATTCCACAACCCCGGAAAACCGCAAAGCTGTCTTTACTATCGAGTATTGGCTGACGAATTTATCTATGGCGATCGGAGCAGCGCTAGGCGGGCTGCTGTACGTCAATCACCAAATTGAATTGTTCGTGCTGCTGACCATCACTTCAAGCTGCTTGCCGATTGCTTACGGGATCTGGCTGACAGATGACAAAGTGGAGCTGCTCGCAAAAACGCACGCCAATGTGCTCGTCGATGTCCTGCAGAATTATAAAGTGGCTGTCCAAGATGCACCGTTTACGAAAGTGGTGGCGGGTTCGATGTTCATCTTTGCAGCTGAATTCACATTAAACAGCTATATCGGCGTCCGGCTTGCTGAAACTTTCCAGACCATCAGTGTTGGCGGCTTTGATATCGGCGGCGTGCGCATGCTCAGCATCTTGAATATCCAGAATATGCTGCTGGTCGTTTGTTTGACTTTTCTGGTCAATAAAATCGCAGACCGCTTCAAAGGACGCCATGTCCTGGTGTTCGGTTTGCTCTTGTACAGCATTGGCTATGTCGTTATGACTGCCGCTGATACGTGGTATGTCCTCATCGGCTTCACGTTAATCGCGACGCTGGGTGAACTTATTTACTCGCCAGTGCTCAATACAAGGCAAGCGGATATGATGCCGGATGACAAAAGAGGCTCTTATTCTGCGTTTTCCGGTGTATCATTCAGCGGAGCGGATATGCTTGCCCGTTCCACGATCATTATTGGTGCATTTTTGATGCCTGCGATGATGTCGGTCTACATTGGTGCCATTTTGATTGCCGGAACGCTTTTGGTATACAGCGGCTTATTCATCCGGAAACCCGCTGGCAGGAAAATGGAATTGTCGAAAATCTAGCCTATGGCGGCCGTCCATTCCTTCACCGGAGCGGACGGCTTTTTCTTTTGCGCTGGAAAAGACTGGGGCAAAATTGGACCATAGCTGTAATGCATATGCTAAAATATATTAACTATAATCAAAATTCTGAACTTAGGAGGGCTGAAAATGGAGATGCTGGAAAACAGCCGGATTTATTTAAGGGAATTGCGCAGCGGAGATCTGGAAGCGGTCCATAGCTATGCGTCTTTGGAGAAAGTGACGCAGTTCCAGCCCTGGGGCCCAAATACAGTAGAAGATACGAGACGTTACATCAATGATGTGCTGAAAGATGCGCAAGAGTTGCCGCAAAGCCGCTTTGTGTGGGCAGTTGTGTTGAAGGAAACGGAAAAAGTGATCGGGGCGGGTGAACTTTGGTACGACAGTTTCGAGAACTCGTGCGGAGAAATCGGCTATATCCTCCATCCCGATTATTGGGGCATAGGGATCGGCAGTGAAGTGGCACAGCTGCTGTTGGAATTCGGGTTCAAGCACAGAGCGCTGCACCGCATTCAAGCTACATGTGCGCCAGACAATACGGGTTCACAGAAATTATTGGAGAAAATCGGCATGCAGCGCGAAGGGCGGATCCGTGATGCCTTGAAGATGAAAGGCGGCTGGCGCGATTCACTTCTCTACGGAGTGCTGGAAAGTGAATGGAGGGAGCTGCAGAAATGAAGTTCGTGATCATATTTGGTCCACAAGCATCCGGAAAGATGACCGTCGGCCAAGAACTTGGAAAAAAGACCGGCTTTCCTTTGCTCCATAACCACATGACGCTGGAATTGCTGCATCCTTTTTTCGGCTTCAGCGAAGAAACGTTCCGCCTTTCTGCTTTGTTCCGCGAAGAGATGTTCAAATCTCTAGCTGCTGGAGATACAACAGGTGCGATTTTTACAATGGTTTGGGAATTCGACCGGAAAGAAGACTGGGACTTTATCAATAATACAAAAGAAATCTTTGAGTCGACCGGTCATTCTGTGTATTTTGTGGAGCTTGAAGCAGACACGGCAACAAGGATTTTTCGCAATAAAACAGAAGCGCGCCTTGCATTTAAACCCACAAAAAGAGATATTGCAGCTTCTGAAAAGAATCTGCTTGAGTCGATGGTGAATCACCGGTTGAATTCCCACGAAGGAGAAATAAGCCACCGGCCATACATACGCATCGACAATACGGACAAATCAGCCGAACAAGCAGCAACGATAATCTGCAAGGAATTCAGCTTGTAGTTCAAGAGTAGCGATAATCAAAGGCCGGTCGCTGAAAGATATAAAAAGAGCAGGGGCTGTTCAGCCCCTGCGCAGGTAGTAGACAAATAAATATTTATGTTATTTAAAGAATAAAAAGTCATTACATCTTAGGTATACCGGATTCTGCGCTCCATGCGGACGCTTTCCGCGGACGAAGCGCTGGCCTCCTCGTCGCAAGCTCCTGCGGGGTCTCATCACTCCGTTCTTCCGCAGGAAAGATCGTGTCCGAAAGAAGTTCGGACATGGTCTTTGCGACGAAGCTAGCGCAGCGATGCAGGAGCACATATTTGCCCTTCGCCGCATTGCGCTCCGAATCCTTAAGAGAAGGCTTACGAAAAATGGATGAGTCGGTTACACTCTTTAATTAGAAATACATGCTAACAACCGGTCTGGCCACGAAGACTCCTGTGGGACAGCGAAGGCTGAAGACCCCGCAGGCACGTCAGTGACGAGGAGGCTGAAGCTGAGCCCACGGAAAGCGAAGTGGCCAGACCGGTTGGTGTATATACAGCTATTCATTTTGATTAGATTTTGTCTACAGTCTGATCAGCCCCTGCGCAAGTCGGTCATCTCAATCGGATTTCTCCTTTGCGCAATAAAGTTTGCGCATGCCAGCTTTCGTAAAAACGGTAAAGAGGATAAAAGAAAGCCAGAAAAACAAAAATAGTTGGTATCTTAGCGATTACTGGAAAGTAATCGGCTAGAAAATTTTGTACGTTCACAGCTGAAAATATGAATATCGACAATGCAAACAGCAATGATAGGACCAGCCAAGGTGTAATTTTCGTTTCTTTTAATTTTGCGCCGCAATGCGGGCACTTCATAACGAAAGGAATATTGAAGTCTTTTGCGTGCGCTTCAGTAATAGCTTGCTGGCAATTTGGACAGGCAATGGATGGGTACATGGATTTTCTCCTTAGAACTTGATTCAGAACATGTATAGCTGTTGCTGTGAATCCAATGTTAATGGAATATAAATTCATATACAAGATAATTTTCCAAACCGAAACGGAAGAAGAAGCTCATGCCAGGATGGTTAGATTTCACTTTGGGGATAGTGATTATAAATGTCTTGTTCGCTGCAGCAATCCTTTTCTATGAGCGGAAAAATGCAGCTTCTGCATGGGTATGGATCCTCATCCTTTTCTTCCTGCCGTTGATTGGTTTCATCCTCTACGTTTTCATCGGGAAGCCGATTACCAAAAAAGATGCCAAACAGCAGACAGCTTATCAAAACCCAGCGTTTGAAGGGTGTACAAAAAAACAATCACTAGCGATGGAGAACGGCGATTTCCGTTATGATCCGCCACTTGGCGGCCGTTTCAGAGATATAGTCCGGATGCATCTGGCAACAGGAGATTCGCCTTTGACGCATGATAATGAGGTAATTGCTTATACGGATGGTAAAATGAAATTCGAAGCATTATTCCAGGACATTGAAGCCGCTAAAGATCATATCAATCTGCAATATTACATCATCCGCGATGACGGCATCGGGGAACAATTGATCAAGCTGTTGACTCGCAAAGTACAGCAAGGAATCAACATCCATTTTCTTTATGATGACATTGGGTCACTTGCGCTGCCGGCGAGCTATTTTCAGGAATTTCTGTATGCGGGAGGCAAGGCCAAACCATCGATTGCTTCTAAACTGCCCATTAATCTGCGGCTTAATTATCGCAACCACCGCAAAATTGCGGTCATTGACGGGGAAATCGGCTATATTGGAGGCTTTAATGTGGGAGATGAGTATCTGGGCTATGACGGCCGGCTTGGCTATTGGCGGGATACGCATTTGCGCATCACAGGCGGGGCAGCGGCATCGATGCAGCATAAGTTTTTGATCGACTGGAATGGAGCTTCACCCCACCATCCACTTGAATACGAAGCGCGATTTTTTCCTGGCAGTAAAGGGCCAGGAAAAGCGGCTGTGCAAATTGTCGAAAGCGGTCCCGACAACGGACTGAGGCAAATCAGGGACGGCATGCTGAAGTTGATCAGCCGGGCAGAACGCACGATCGATATCCAAACGCCGTATTTTATTCCGGATGAGGCAATCATGTCCGCTTTGCAAGTTGCCGCCATGGGTGGGGTTCGGGTGCGTCTGATGATTCCAGCGAAAGCGGACCATTTCTTTGTGCATGACGCCAGCCTGGCATTCGCCGGAAGCCTGCTGGCGTCAGGAGTTCGGGTATACGCTTATCAAAACGGATTTTTGCATGCCAAAATGCTGCTGGTCGACGAAATGGCCTTCACGGTCGGTTCCGCCAATATGGACGAACGCAGTTTCTCCTTGAATTTCGAAGCGAATGCATTTGTCTACGATAAAGAAATGGCCTTGGAAATGGTGCGGATTTTTGAACTGGACATCCAAGCAGCAGAAGAACTGAACACAGATTTTTTTGGCGCTGTGCCAATCTCGGGGCGCGTCAAACAGCGAATTGCTAAACTGATTGCTCCAATATTATAAAAGATCCATCTGGGAAAAGAGATTCAGAAAACCCGAAAACAAACTGGCTGCGCAAGCAATCCAGTGAAGGAGCTGTTCCATTGAAAAGCAAAATAACGTTTGCCTTATTGGTGATCCTTACAACCAGCTTGATGGGGTCATCATTTGCAGTCGCAAAAATCGGACTGCAATACATATCTCCGCTGCTTTTGGTCGGCATACGCTTTATACTCGCGGGCTTGCTGATGATTGGAATTGTACGCTTATTTAAACGGCCGCATCCAAAAAAAGGTTCGGACTGGGTGAAAATCACGGTGATCGGCGCTTGCCAGACAGCTGGCGTAATGGGCTGTATATTTTTAAGCTTGAGAACCATTACGGCAGGCGAATCGGCGATCTTAACCTTTACGAATCCACTATTGGTAGTAATCCTTGGGACGATTGCGCTAAAAATCAATTACCGGTTTATTCAATGGGCTGGCGTGCTATTGGGATTATTCGGCGTATTTATCACGATGGGCGGGCAATTGCAGCTGGAAATCGGTACGCTATTCGGTATTTCAAGTGCCATCTTCTGGGCAACTGCAACCTTGCTCATCAAAAAATGGGGGCAGGATTTCGATGTCTGGGTACTGACCGCTTACCAAATGCTGTTCGGCGGAATTCTGCTGCTGGTGTTAAGCTTATTGCTGGAAGACCTGCAATTGGTTTTCAATCCGGTGTCCATATTCGTGCTGATCTGGCTCGCAATTCCGGCATCAATTGTCCAATTTGCTGTGTGGTTTTATTTGCTGCAAAACGGCAATCCGGGAAAAGTCAGTGCTTTCTTATTTCTGGCGCCGTTTTTCGGCATCCTTTCCGGATGGCTGATTTTGGATGAGAAAATAGGATTAACCTTGCTTGCAGGAGGCGTTCTGATATTCGCAGGAATTTTCCTGGTGAATTGGCCAGAAAAAACAGGAGAATCCACGAAGTCTGTGGAATCTGTTTTAAAATAAAAAAATATGTTAAATTATGTTTATCTTATTCGGGATTCGTGAATATAGGTAGAGGCGGAGTTTCCGCTATATCAGCAGTGGATGTTTTGCCGCTTAGATTGACAGAGAGAACGAGGGACGACAGATGCTTTATAGATACAAAAAATCATTTAAAAAAGTTGCCATGGGGCTCTTATCTTTGACGACAAAAAATAAAAGCGTAAGCCATTTATCGGAAACGATTGAAGTATACGAAAAAAATACACATAAGCAATTATATTTTTGGAAAGAGGGAGAAAACATCACCGGCCTTGCAGGTGTTGAAATCGGGGATCATGATTTTTCCATTCTTCATTTGTCCGTGAACCCTTCTTATCCGGTAGAGGAAACGGGCATGAAGATTGTGGAAGAGCTGCGTCTTTTGATGCGCGGCAAAGAAATGATTTTGTCCCGCGGCGCTGCCCTCTACCTCGGAAAAATTCGCCACATGGCGGAAGATATTATGCCCTACCGTGAAGAGAAGGAAATTTCATAAAGAACTGATTCGCAACCTGCCAGTGTTGGCAGGTTTTTTATATTTTGTTCAAAAACTTGGAGGAAAGCGGAAAAAATTATTTAGCCGGCATGAAAAAAGTTATAATGTTAATTGATGGAGTGAAGCGTGGGCATGCAATGGCCGGATAGTTGGCTTCAACTTTAATAGATTCGCGTTGCGAGGAAAGAAGATGGAAGGGATGCATTTATTTTCTATGGGCAAGGCATTGGTAATTGGCCTTGCGGGAGCCGGCGTTTTCGTTTGGATCGGCGCGCCGATGCCTTGGCTGCTTGGGCCATTGTTTACAGTGCTCGCCGTTCAATTATTTTCAACCGTAAAATTAAAATGGCATGCGTCAATCCGGAATGGCGGCCTTGTCATTGCAGGTTATGTAATCGGTTTTGCCTTCACGTTAGATGCTATTCAGGGCATGAAACAATATTTCTTGGCCATGCTGGTGGTCAATATCGCTTTTTTCTTCTTATTCCTGTTGATCAGCTCATTGATGGCGAACCGTACAAAAGCGGATAAAGCGACTGCCATGACATGCTGCGTCCCGGGCGGCCTTTCACAAATCATTTCATTTGCCGAAGAGCAGAAAGGCATCGACTTAGCGGCAGTGACGTTTTATCACGTACTGCGGGTGCTGCTGATCGTGGCAATCGTGCCATTCATCGTCGCAAGCGGCAGCAATGGTCCACCGCAGCAAGCGGTCCACGGAGAGATTTCCCTGTATTTGATCGCATTGCTGGTGCTTGGCTATCTTGCCGGCATGGCCAGCCAGAAGATTAAAGTTCCGACGGCGTATTTGCTGGGCCCTGTTTTTCTCATTATGGGCTTTAATCTTGCGGGCATCGAAGTGCCTGTTATGCCCGGCTCTTTCCTTCACGCAGCCCAAGTGATGATCGGCATTTATATTGGCCTGCTGCTGAAAAAAGAAAACATCAAACTGACGAACAAGCTGATTTTCTATGCATTTTTCTCAAGCGCCATTTTTATCGCAGCGGCGTATGGCACCAGTTTCATCCTGGCTGATTTGTACGGACTCAGTTTCTCAACAAGCTTCTTAAGCGTTGTGCCAGGGGGCTTGGACCAGATGGGCATCATTGCGGCGTCGGTCCATGCTGATGTCACCGTCGTCACGTCATTCCAATTGTTCCGCATTCTGTTCCTGTCGATTTTCATCGTGCCGTTCGTGAAAATAATCGGCAGCCGGGCCATGAAAGCGGACAATGCAAATGCCAAGCATCGATTTCAGGAATAAAACAAGCTTGACTTCTTAAAAAGGCGTGGTAATATTTATTTTTATATAATGTAAATAGCAGTTGTCGAATGGTCCAGTAATGGCATTGAACGCAGAAAGCAGAGACTGAACGGTAGGTGGAAGTTCAGGCGTCGATGTACATGAATTACACCATTTATCAGTAGTCAGCTTAGTCAATGAAGTGGTCAGTTTTCCTTGGAGAACTGTCAATTTGGGTGGTAGCGCGGAGAAAACCTTCGTCCCTTATTTTTTAGGGATGGATGGTTTTCTCTTTTTTTTATTTTTGCAGTATAAGGCATGGAGGCAACAATCCGGCCAATCTAAGGAGGAGCAAGCATGTTTGAAATCAAAAAAGTGAACGAACCCTCAACAACAGAAGCGGTTATTCTGGTCTTGCTCATCGTGGCGAGCATCAGCGTAAGCATTATTAAATGGGGAGCGGTGCCGCATTTGCCGATTGTCTTTTCGATCCTGTTATTGATCTGCTACGGTTTGCTTAAAAAAATATCGTACCAGAAAATTGAAAGTGGCTTAGTGGCGGGTGCGGGTGCAGGGATGGGTGCAGTGTTCCTGTTTTTCTTCATCGGTATGCTGATCGGCAGTTGGATGCTGAGTGGTACGATACCGACGATGATCTACATCGGCTTCAGTATCATCACTCCTGCTTTTTTCTTTGCCATCGTTTTCACAGTGGTGTCGATCATCGGGTTGTCGATCGGCAGTTCATTGACGACGGTTGCTACTGTCGGCGTTGCGTTTATCGGCATGGCGTCTGCAATGGATCTATCCTTGGCGATTACAGCGGGAGCAATCGTTTCCGGTGCGTTTTTCGGGGACAAAATGTCGCCGTTATCGGATACAACCAATCTCGCTTCATCGATCGTCGGCGTCAATCTTTTCGAGCATATCCGCAATATGGGATGGACGACGGTCCCGGCATTCATCATTTCTTTTATCATTTTTGCTGTATTGTCGCCTAGCCGTATGGAAATCGACAACGCCAGCATCAATACATTCCAGGAAGGGCTGCTTGCGACCGGCAGCGTCCATTGGTACTCGCTGCTGCCGCTAGTGGTTTTAATAGCTATGACGCTCGCCAAAGTGCCGGCGCTGCTGGCGCTGGCAGCGACATCAATCAGCGCGATTGCGGTCTCGTACCTGCATTCGGCATCAAGCCCTTCAGACATTTTTAACGTTTTGTACGGCGGCTACGTATCGGCGACAGGCGTCGCGGAAATCGATTCGTTATTGACGCGCGGCGGCATGGAAAGCATGCTTTTCACAGTCAGCCTGGTGCTGCTGGCATTGAGTATGGGCGGTCTGCTCTTTACACTGGGAATTATCCAGACATTGCTTTCGAAAATTGAAAGCTCATTGAAAAAAGCCTCCTCGGTCATAACGACTTCGGCATTGACGGCCATAGGGATCAACGTATTGATCGGTGAGCAGTACCTGTCTATTTTATTGACGGGCCAAGCGTTCCAACAGCAATACGAAAAAGTCGGCCTCAGCAATAAAAACTTGAGCCGGGTGATGGAAGATGCGGGTACAGTCGTTAACCCGCTGGTACCGTGGAGTGTCTGCGGCATCTTTATCGCTTCAGTGCTCGGCGTTTCGACAATGGAATATCTGCCGTTTGCGTTCTTCTGCCTGCTGTCTCCGTTACTGACCATTGCATTCGGCTATGCCGGCAAAACATTGACGGTAATCAATCGATAAACGGGTTTCGTTGCCGCTTACACGTTGCAAAATAAAAAAATGGTAATTTTTTCTATCGTTGAAAATTCTTGTCGCTTTGATATTTGTTTGCGTTATAATTAGAGGTATAGCCATAGCAAAGGATTGAGACCGATGAGTTCAATGAAAAATTTTTCCGACCATATAAATGGAAACTTGCTTTCTTTATCGACGCGTATTGTGGAAGAAGTCGTTAGCCGGCTGGCGATCAGTCTTCAGCCAGGTGAAAAAGAACAGGCGATTGACATGTATGTGCAGTTTTTAAATTACTTGGCCGAAGTGCTTGACCAAGACAGCGATCATCGCATCCCGACGGCTTTGATCGAATGGAGCAGGAAAAATGCAGAAATGGTTGTCGCCAAAAGCGGAAAGCTGTCCCTGATTGTCGTTCGCTATCCGCCGACTCGGGACGTCTTCACGGATGTCTTCACGGATTTAAGTGAAGAGTTCGGATTATCTGTTAGGCAAAACGCGTTCATCATCAAGCGGATCAATAATTTGCTGGATGCCAGCCTAAGCGAAACGTTTTCGGCATATGAAAGATTGTCGGAAACGAAGCAGGAAGGCGTGCAAAAAGAACTGGTGAAGCTATCGGCTCCAGTCGTACCGATAACAGATGAAATTGTGGTCTTGCCTTTGATCGGTTTTATTGATGATATGCGCGTAAAACACATCATGGACAATGTCATACCTGAAATTGCGGAAAAGGATGTCCACCACGTCATCGCCGACTTTTCGGGCATCGCCACAATCAATGAGCATGTTGTCCATGCGCTGCTCCAAATCGGCGGCACATTGCGCCTCATGGGCGTTCATGTTGTGTCCGCGGGCCTGCGTCCGGATTTGGCGCAGACCATCGTCAACAGCAACATTGATATGTCCGGCATCGATTCGTATGCGACAGTGAAACAAGCATTGCAAAGCATCTCTTAAACGCAAAAAGCACGCAATCAAAATCGATTGTGTGCTTTTCCTATTTCTTAGACGCCGCGTTTGTTTCCCCATAAGAGTGTATGGAGCTGCGGCAAAACTTTCGCGTCGTTCATGATCTGCGAACGCACGGAGAGGTCGATGAGCCATTCATAGCGGCCGAGCAGATCGGCTACAAGTTTCGCATCATCAATCGTTGTGGTATCGCTATTGCCGACCTGCAGGAAAAACGGCACCGCTGGATAGCGGACATGAAGATCTTCCGCATACTTGAAATCTTCTTCATCAAAAATGACGACTTTCAACGTTGCATTGGCATCCGCCAAGTTTTCAATGAAAAAATCCAGTTTGCTGAAATCCGTGTGCATGCCGGAACTCGGCGGCTTTGGCGAAATCGTAATGTCGTCGATCTCGCGCATCCAGTCCTGCCAGAATGAGCCTTGCGTTTCAACACCGACTTTCCAGTCCTCTGCGTGGCATAAATCGACCAGCTCGCCGATGCCTTTATGCAAGGCCGGATTGCCACCGGAAATGGTGACGTGCGAAAAAGCAGCGCCGCCGATTTCTTTTAATTCATCGATAATTGCTGCCGGTTTTTTGGAAACGCTGGTGCCTGTGCCGTCCCAGGTGAATTTGGAATCACACCAGGAACAAGAATAATCACAGCCGGCTGTGCGGACGAACATCGTTTTCTGGCCCATGACCATGCCCTCGCCTTGGATTGTCGGTCCGAAAACTTCCATGACAGGAATCTTCATCGGAAATCCTCCTTGCGCGGACGGTAGATGACATAGCTCGTCGGAGTTTCCCGGACGATGACTTGCAGGCAAAACGGTTTGTTTTCCGTTGCCATCAGCAAGTCCTGGATTGTCTGCCAGATTTGTTCGGCCAATAATTCCGTCGTCGGAAATTTGTCTTTAAATTCGGGATGGTTGTTCAAAACCGAATGATCGTATTTTTTATGGATCGCTTGTTTGATTTGTTTAAAATCGATCAGGAAACCGCTGGCATCAACCGTGTCGCCGCCGATGGTAACGTTGACGAAATACGTGTGGCCATGCATTTCCTGGCATTGGCCCGCGTCTTTGCTCGGTATGAAATGAGCGGCCGAAAAGTTCATGTCTTTGTTCAGTTCAAAACGGAAGCCATGTGGCACTGAAGGATAGAATTGCTGCATCATACCAGTTCACCTGCTGATTTCCGCTCTTTGTAGGCTGCGAGGCCGGCATTGCGCAATTGGCAGGCCGGGCATTCGCCACAGCCGGTGCTTGGGATGCCGTTATAGCACGTCAAGGTTTTTTCCTGCACGAAGTCCAATGCACCAAGCTCGTCGGATAATTGCCAGACATCCGCTTTATCGAGCCACATCAACGGCGTGTGGATGACAAATTGCTTGTCCATCGCTAAATTCAACGTGACGTTCAATGATTTGATGAACGTGTCACGGCAATCCGGGTAGCCGCTGAAATCGGTCTGGCTGACGCCGGTGATCAACTGGCGCGCGCCGATTGCATCTGCGTAAACTGCCGCAAATGACAGGAACAGCAGGTTGCGGCCGGGTACGAACGTTGAAGGCAATTCACCTTCCTGTGCCGTCACTTCGATATCGTCCCGCGTCAGCGCATTTGCTGAAAGCTGGTTGATCAAAGTCATATCGAGCACTTTAAATGAAACATTCAATTCTTCCGCGATTTTCCGGGCGCATTCAATTTCGGCTGAATGGCGCTGGCCGTAGTCGAACGTCACAGTTGCGACTTCGCTGAAGTTTTGGATTGCCCAGAACAGGCAAGTGGTGCTGTCTTGGCCGCCGCTGAAAACGACGACCGCTTTTTCCTTTTTCAATGAAAACATCTCCTTAGTTTTTTAGAGAGGGAGTTTGCGAACCTCTTTTTTCAACATCGTTAATAATAACATAGATGTGGGCAAGGTTTCATTCAGATAAAGGGAATTGCACAGGATTGTCGAATCAAAACATAAAAGCAGTGAAATGGAAAGGGTCGGTAATGGTGGAACAGCGATTGAAGATGGCATTTGACGCCATACAACAAAGTGATAAACAAGAACGTTTTGTCTTGGGAATTGATGGCTTGAGCCGTTCGGGCAAAACGACATTGGCCAACGCCGTTGCTAATCAGGCAAAAGCAATGGGCATGGAGCTTAGCCTCTTCCATATCGATGATTTCATCGTCGAACGGAAAAAACGCTACGGCACTGGTTTTGCAGAATGGCGGGAATATTATGAGCTGCAATGGCCGGTGGACATCCTTGCAGAAACATTTTTCAGCAAGTTGAAAACAGCGAAGCAAGTGGAACTGGCCTTTTATGATGCCAAATTGGACATTTGCCGAACGGCAATAATACAGCTTCCCCAGCAGGGACTTATTTTAATAGAAGGAGTTTTTCTGCAGCGCGGCGAGTGGCACTGCTATTTTGATAAAGTGTTATACCTTGCATGCCCGAGAGAAAACCGGTTCTTGCGCGAAGCAAAAGAGGTCCGTGAGAACCTGGGAAAAATGGAGAGGCGCTATTGGAAAGCTGAAAGCTATTACGAAGAAACCGTCCAGCCCGAAACGCTTGCCGATTGGGTGTTGGAATGTACGGCGGAAGGGCAGGGGAAGAAATGAAAATGACCCGCAGAATATGGACAGTTTTGGCTTTGGCGTTAATCTTCCTAGCAGCAATCGCCATTTGGATCGCTATTGCTGCGCAGGAAAAGAAAGCCGGTGCCACTGAAATGGGGGCAAGCGCGGTCTATGATATCGAACTCGAGCTGGACAACGAAGATGTTTTTCATATTTCGGCAAAAATTGAAGTGGCAAACGATTCGGATGTGGCATTCGAGGACATCGGATTTTATTTTGTGCCAAACGCCTTGAATCCGGAAGAAACGGACGATTTTTATCAGGAGTCAGCAGAATCTGAGATTGAAGCAGTTTCAAGCAGTGGCGCTGATACACCATACAGCCTTGAAAATAACGAGCTTCTCGTTGAACTCCAAAACCCGCTTCAGCCTGGAGAAAGTGAAATGATTGAGATCAGCTACTCTTTACAGCTGCCGGAAGGCGGTTTGCGCTTATCACAGGAAGATCGCAATTTCTATTTGGCCCAGTGGTATCCGATGCTCGCTCAATACGATGAGGGCTGGGATATCCAGGATTTCGATTTGACCGGGGAGTCGTACCATACAGGTTTTGGTGAGTTCACAGTATCATACAGCTTGCCGCAGGAATTTTTTGTGGCTTCATCGGCTGACGACGGAATTGTACAAGCGTCTTCTTCCGGAATGGTGCGAGGCGAACGGATTAAAGATTTCTATATGGCGCTGCTGAATCCAGCCCAATGGCTACATGAAACTGTGCAAGTCGAAGGGACGGAGATCCGGCTGTTCATGCCGCTCGATCAGGAATTGCTGGAAAGCTCTACGAAAGTCGCGCAGGCAGCATTCGCTTTTTTTGAGGAATCGATCGGGGACAATCCGTTTCCGGAACTCGATATCATCGGCAATGACGGCTACATGGAATACCCGAACATCGTTGAAGTAGGAGCAGACGAAGCTTCCATTGACACCGTGCTGGTGCACGAAATCGCGCATCAATGGTTTTATTACATCGTCGGCAACGATCCTTTCGAAGATGCCTGGCTGGATGAAAGCATAACGGAATTTGCTTCGGCGCTGTTTTTGGCGGATTATTACGGCGACGAATCTTACGGCTATAATTCGGCGGAAATGGCGATGCTGTCTGAGAAACCAGAGAGATACACGAACTTGCCTCTTGACGAGTACAGCGATCCCCGCTATGTCTCCACAGTCTACGGAGAAGCACCGCTCATATTGCGGAACTTCTTTACGGAACGGGGTGGCCAAGAAGAGGCATTGGCATTTTTGTCTGCCTACTACACTGAATTTCAATTCAGGTTCTTGAACACTGAAGACTTTAAATTGTTTTTTGAAGATTATTTTGAAGGGGACCAAAGTGAGTTTCTGGACAGTTGGCTAAAATAAAGGCTTGCCAGATGTAATTCGTACGCTGCTGATGCGTCTAATGAAGAAAGGGGGCAAAGGCATGCTGCGTTTATGGTTATTATCCATACTTACACTGACATTATTGGCCGGCTGTGGAACATCCGGAGGCTGGCCGGAAGAAGACCTTATACGGGATACACATGGGGAACTTGAAAATATCGAAAGGCTGGATCTATTCGTGGAAAATGTCGAACAGAAAAAAGAAGACGCAGTGCGCATCGAACACTTCACAACTGAAGGCGATCCGATCTATGAAACGCTGCTTAATTCCAGCGGCAGCATTTTGCTTGAATATGATGCTACCGAAGATGCTTATGGATCAGGAGAGAAATGGGAACGCAGTTGCGGTTCGATTGAAAAAAAGGAAAATCAAGAATCGACAAGCTATACCTTGGCCGGCTGCAGCGGACATCCTGCATACACAGTAATCGAAATCCGAAAATGATCTAAAAAAACAGGTAAATCCGGCCGCAAATCGGGGAAAAAGATTCAAGTGGCAAAAAAAGAGCTTCCAAAAAGGCATAAATGCTTTGCCTCTCTTGAAGATTTTTTTCAATTAATAAAAAATTAGTGTATTTAGATTATATTACTGTTAATATATAGAAAACATTTAGCTTATATGCCTTTTTAAATGCTAATTTAAAATCATATTCGTCTTGCCGGGAGGCCCTATGAAAAGCTTATTGAAATTCTTCGTCTATGTATTTGCCTTGGTCTCTCTATCAATTGGCAGCTATCACTTGATATTAAGTTCAGGCCTAGCCGGTGGGCTGGGGGCTGCGGCGTTATTGTTATTGGTATGCGCCGTGCTTTTCGTTGCCGGCTTTTACGCCATGATCAAAGGCGGTTTCGCATTTTTACGAATTGCAAATTCAGGCGAAGCGGCCGGTTTGATGGTCTTTTCGGTGTTGCTTTTTTCCGTTGTCACATTCGTAGCGGTCATCAACTCGTATGTTGAATACACCGTGGGTGAGAGGGGATTGTCTCACACTGAAAAGACGCGGTTGTTCACCAGTACCGTCCTCCAGATTCCGACCCAGCAGGAGCTTCAGAAAGAATCGAAAAATGGAGTTGCTTATTACCACACGACAGAAAACGCCGATGAAATCGAAAAGTTCGATGGAGTACTGGCCGGAAAAAGAGAAGAATTCAATGCCTTTTTTGGCACGCAAGATAAAGGCGGACTCGCCATCGAGTTTCACCAAGAGTACAGTTCGCTTGAAGAAAGCGGTGGGATGGAAGAGATATCCGGTTTCTACAACGGCGCAAACCGCACGATTCACTTGGTTCCGGATGATCCGTTTTGGGAAGTGATCTTAATTCATGAATACGCCCATTACCAAAGCCATCTATTCGCTGAAAAGAATGGTTTAAATTTCACGAGGACGCCGCAATGGTTCGAAGAAGGCATGGCAGATTATCTTGCAGAAGACGTTGCAGACTGGGTCGATTTGGAAACGATGGAAATAGTGGATTTCCATAGCTTGGATGACCCAGAGAATTTCGACGCCGCTTTTTCCGATGAGTTTGATCCGTATGCACAAAGTTCATTGGCGGTGGCATCAATTGCCGAAGCCTATGGCGAACAGCGGATAATCGAATTATTAGGGACCAAAAGTACAGCGGAATTTTACAGCACTTTGGAAGAAATTACGCAGCAGGACCTTGCGGAGTTCCAGGATACGTTCCTCGATGAAATGATCAGCGACCAGCAAGCGGCTGATGAAAAATACAATAGGCTGCTAACGGCGATTGAGATGGAGCGGTTCGCAGAAGCGGAGGAATATACGGCTGACATTCTTAAAACAGGCAGCGAATACGATGCCGATGAAGCGATGTGGCTGATGACGGATATGTACCTTCAGCAAGGGCAGTATGAAAAAGCGGCAGCCTATACCGAACAAAAGCTTAAAGACAAGATGAGTCTTTTCCCGATTGATGATTTGCTGCTTTTGTCTGAAATTTACCTGTTGACGGATCCGGGAAAAGCACTCAAATATCACTTGGAAGCAGAAAAAGAGGCGGAAGCGAGCGGTGAAACCGACTATTACGATTTCGGGCTTTCAGTGCCTGCTTTTGAAAAAGTGAATTCAGCAGACCCTTTGGAAGGGTATAAAATACTCATCGAAGAATACCTTGTTTACAATGAAACAATCCGTAAGCAATTGTTGAAAAAAATGGAAGCAGAATACCCTGGAGCATTTTAAACAGGCACAAGAAAGCGGCCAGTCTGATGACTGGCCGCTTTGAATGTTTAGTTTTAATTTTAAGATTGAGATGCTTAACGCCGATCGATATTTTCGCCTACTACTGGTTCGGACGACTTTTGCAATGGCGTCTTGTCTCCGACAATCGGTTCAGAACTGCCAGAAGATGCTTCGTCGCTTGCAGCGAATTCACCTGACTCGATTTCTCCGCCTTGGTCATCCGTGCGCACAACAAGTACGTCGCATTTCGCAGAACGAACGATGTGTTCCGAGACACTGCCAATTAGGAAGCGTTCAACAGCATTTAGGCCGGTTGCACCACAGATGATCAAATCTGCAGAAACCCGTTCAGCCAACTCGCGTGAAATCATCGTTTTCGGAGAACCGTAATCCACAACGATGTTCACTTTTTCAACACCGCCGGCTTCCGCTTCACGTTTGTAGCCATTCAACAGATCTTCTGCGAATTTTTGAGCCCGGTCAGCGATCGAACGGTCATATGCTTCAATTGCCGCAAACGAGCGGGTATCAATAATGTTTACCAAATTAAGAGTAGCATGATTCCGTTTTGCAATTCCAACTGATTTCTTGAAAGCCCATTCCGCTTCTTTTGAACCATCAACCGCTACAAGAATCTGTGAATATTTTAATGTCATTATGCATTCCTCCTTAATTGATAAGTATAAACTTCTCTTAATCTAGGAAGAATTCCTTCTTTTAATGTAAAAGATTTAGGAAATTATTTATTGCTGCCACGGAACGTTTGCAATTGCGTATATAAGCTTGGATATATAAATTGAACTATATAAGTTGAGCTAAAGAAGAAAGCTTCTGAATATCGCTTCGGTCGCTTTGGGCAGTGAAAAGAAGATTTTCTCTATCTCTAATCGCTGAGCCAGCTTCGAGACATAGAAGACCGTTGCAGCACTTCGCGTTTCGGAGCTGGTTTGCGGAATATCGACAAGCAAGATTTATATATAAGTTTGTTGAGAAAGATAAATCCTTTTTCTGATGGAGCCGATATTCCACAAAACAGCTGCGCTTGCCGCGGGCGAGCGCCAAGCCTCCTCAGTCGCTTCGCTCCCTGCGGGGTCTCGGCTGTCTCGCTTTCCCGCAGGCGTCTCCACTGGTTTGCTTCATATCTGGAGAAAACGAAAGAAACTGCAGAAAGTGTATCTTTCGTGTGCTTCAGTAAAAGAAATAACTCGCTATTAAGAAATACCTTTGAATGAAGCGGAAGGCGGCGACTCCAGCGGGCAAAGCCTGAGCTGAAGGCCCCGCAGGAGCGCTAGCGACGAGGAGACTGAAGCCAGGCCCGCGGAAAGCGTCCGCCTGAAGCGAAATTCAAAATAACCATTTAAGTTTCTCGACAGTCTGATATATCTTCGTGTATTAACATATTTCAAAAAAGAAGAGCGGAAACTGGGGATATCTGATAAAATGGACTTGCTTTGAACATTTAACCGGTTTCTCAATAATTTATTGTAGAACAGACATTGGAGGGTTTTAGAATGCGTATTGGAGTACCAACAGAAGTGAAGAACAATGAAAACCGTGTCGCGATGACACCTGCGGGCGTTGTCAATTTAGCATTATTCGGCCATGAAGTTTTCATCCAGGCAGGAGCAGGACTCGGTTCAGGTTTTACAGACGAGGACTATGTGGCTGCAGGCGCACAAATCGTAGCAACAGCTGAAGAAGCATGGACGTACGACATGGTCATGAAAGTCAAAGAACCAGTCGCTTCTGAATATGGCTTCTTCCGCGAAGGGCTGATTTTGTTCACGTATCTTCATCTAGCTCCGGAGCCTGAATTGACGAAAGCATTGCTCGAGTCGAAAGTGATCGGCATCGCTTATGAAACGGTTCAGCTTCCGAACAACACATTGCCGTTATTGACGCCAATGAGCGAAGTGGCTGGAAAAATGTCCACGCAAATCGGCGCGCAATTCCTGGAGAAAATCTACGGCGGCGGCGGAATCTTGCTTGGCGGAATTCCTGGAGTTTCACGCGGCAAAGTAGCAGTGATCGGCGGAGGTGTTGCTGGAACGAACGCTTCGAAAGTAGCTGTCGGAATGGGTGCGAGCGTCACGATCCTCGACTTGAACCCGGATCGCCTGCGCCAATTGGATGATTTGTTCGGTTCTGATGTACAAACTCTGATTTCAAATCCGCTTCATATCGCTGAATCAGTAAAAGAAGCTGACCTTGTTGTCGGTGCAGTATTGATCCCGGGTGCGAAAGCTCCTAAACTTGTCACTGAAGACATGATCAAGTCGATGAAACCTGGCTCTGTGGTCGTTGATATCGCAATCGACCAAGGCGGGATTTTCGAAACGAGCGACCGCATCACAACGCATGACAACCCGACTTACATCAAACACGATGTTGTCCACTACGCAGTTGCAAATATGCCTGGAGCGGTTCCACGGACTTCAACGATGGGATTGACGAATGTAACAGTGCCATATGCAGTTCAAATTGCCAATAAAGGCTTTGAAAAAGCGGTGCTGGATAACGAAGCGCTGAAAAAAGGCGTCAATACTTTCCAAGGCTATGTAACGTATAAAGCAGTTGCCGATGACCAAGGATTGGAATACAAATCGGTAGATGAATTATTGTCCCGTTAAATAGCAAAAAGGCTGTCCCGAAAAGTCATGCATCATGACTTCCGGAACAGCCTTTTTTCATGCCGCAGATCAAGGTTGGATAATCTGCAGCTCTTTCGGGTATTTCGTCAATACTTCAACGCCGGTCTCAGTGACAGCCACGTCGTCTTCGATGCGGACACCGACTTTGCCCGGCACGTAGACGCCAGGCTCCAAAGTGAAGACCATGCCGCTTTCGATGATCATGTTGTTTGATCCGTGCAGCGACGGGAATTCATGGACCGAGATGCCAAGCCCGTGGCCGAGGCGATGGGTGAAAAATTCACCATATCCTGCATCTGCGATGACGTTGCGGGCGGCTTGATCAAGTTCTGCTGCACTAACGCCGGGTTTGACGGCTTCCAAAGAAGCCAATTCAGCTTGCAGAACCAAATTGTATATTTCGATCTGCTCCTCGTTCGGCTCTCCGAAAGCTAATGTACGGGTAATATCGGAGCAATAGCCTTTGTGCACGACGCCAAGGTCGAACAGGACAAGGTCGCCTTTTTGGATTTTCCGGTCGCCAGTCTTGCCATGCGGCGATGCCGCTTTCGGCCCGCTCAAAACAGTGGTATCGAATGACATATGCGTGACGCCGCGTTTTTTCAGGGCCAATTCGATTTCGGTCATGACTTCGATTTCCGTGATGCCTTCTTTTAAGGTTTTAGCGCCGACTTCAATTGCGTAATCGGCCAGTTCGGCCGCTTCTCGAAGAATCTGCAATTCCTGTTCATCTTTAATAACGCGCATGGCATTGATCCGATTATCCAGCGCCAGAATTTGCAGCTCGCCAAAAACTTCAGTGAGCGCTTCATGGCGTTCGACCGTCATATGAGATTTTTCAATCGCAAATTTGTTTAGGCTGTCCGTCCGTTCGGCAACAGCGGCTGCAAGAATCGACATGGAATTGTCGGTATCGGAATGGCCGATGATGTCGCCTTCCCACCCCGCATTTTTTGCATCCGGCATTTCCATTTCCGGACAGATCAGGAATGGTTCGGCATCCTTGAATACCATCACGCCAAGCAGCCGTTCATGCGGATTGCTTTTGAATCCGCTGAAATAAAATACATTATCCGGGTTGGTGATGAATGCCGCATCGATGCCGAGTTCGTTCAGGTAGCTTTCCAATTGGTTGACTTTGTTCATATGTAGTCCTCCTCTAAATTATTATAGGTGTAGCATAACAAAAATAAGGGTATATTACTGCTTGAAACTATTGTCAATAAACTCAGGAGGGATTTCATGCAGCTTTCATACCACGGGCACTCAGTAGTGAAGATCCAAACGAATGGCAAGACGATTTTAATCGATCCATTTATCAATGGCAACAGCCTGACTGATCTGGATGTCGACACCGAACAGCCGGATGCGATTCTGTTGACGCATGCCCATAACGATCATGTAGGGGATACAGTAGAACTTGCGAAGAAGAAAAACGCCAAGGTGGTTGCACCGGTGGAACTGGCGAATTATCTCGGCTCACAGGGAGTCGATGCAGTCGGCATGAATCTCGGCGGCTCGCATGAATTTGACTTCGGAACAGTGAAATACACGAAAGCCTTCCATAGTTCTTCCTATACGACGGAAAGCGGCGATGTAATTTACGGCGGCATGCCAGCCGGAATACTTTTCACTGCTGAAGGAAAAACAGTTTACCACGCGGGTGATACAGAATTGTTCGGGGATATGGAATTGATTGGTAAACGCCATGACATTGACGTGGCATTCGTGCCAATCGGCGACTTTTTCACAATGGGGCCGGAAGACGCAGCCTACGCAGTCGGCCTGATCAAACCGAAAGTCGCTGTGCCAATCCATTACGATACATTCCCGCCAATCAAACAAGATCCTGAAAAATTCAAGAAGATGGTAAAAGGTACAGAAGTAATAGTAATGGCAGTCGGAACCACACATGAAATTTGATAGCTAGTCCGGAGAGCGTTGCTCTCCGGATTTTTTATATGGAAACCATTGCGAGGCATTTCTTTCCGAAGCCTCAGCTGTATCATTGTTTTATTAGGGAATATGGTACACTGAAAAGAACAGCATGCAGAAGGAAAAGGTGAGAAGATGGCTACAAAACACGAACAAATCCTGCAATATATTGAAAAGCTCCCGGTTGGCGAAAAAATTTCGGTGCGCCGAATCGCCAAAGAGCTGCAAGTCAGCGAAGGCACTGCTTACCGCGCGATTAAAGAAGCGGAAGTCCAGCGCCTCGTTTCAACGATTGAGCGCGTCGGCACAATACGCATCGAGCGGAAAAACAAAGAGAATATCGAACGGCTCACATATGCAGAAATCGTCAATATCGTCGACGGCCAAGTCCTCGGTGGCCGTGCAGGCCTGCATAAATCATTGACGAAATTTGTCATCGGTGCAATGCAGCTCGACGACATGATGCGCTATACCGAAGCGGGCAATCTGCTGATTGTCGGCAACCGCTACAAAGCCCATGAATATGCTTTGCAAGCTGGAGCCGCAGTTCTCGTTACGGGTGGATTCGAAGCTTCCGAGACAGTAAAGAAACTAGCGGATGAATACGAATTGCCGGTCATTTCGACCAGCTATGACACGTTTACAGTGGCGACGATGATCAACCGGGCGATTTACGACCAATTGATCAAAAAAGAAATTCTGTTGACCGAAGACATATTGATCCCCCTCGAAGAAACCCATTTATTGAATGAAAAAGACACAATCAGCCGCTATCATGAAAAGAATGAAGAAACATCGCATGGCGGATTTCCCGTAGTGGATGACAATGGCAAGCTTGTCGGCATCATCACTTCAAGGGACGTTATAGGACACGCACCATCTGAAATGATCGAAAAAGTCATGACAAAAGATCCGATCACGGTTTCAATGCAAACCAGTGTCGCTGCTGCGGGACACCGCATGATCTGGGAAGGCATCGATTTGCTGCCGGTATCGAATGAACAAGGCAAGTTGAAGGGAGTCATCAGCAGGCAAGATGTGCTGAAAGCGATCCAGACCGCGCAGCGCCAACCCCAGCAAGGCGAAACAATCGACGACATCATCAAAAGCCAGTTGAACCAGCAACCAGCTGACAAGCTCGCGCTCGAATTCAAAGTCACGCCGCAAATGACCAACGCTTATGGGTCGATTTCATACGGAGCCTATTCCATGATTTTAATCGAAGCGGCAACAGCCGCTTTGAAAACAAAAAACCGGAAAGACAGCGCTTTGGAAAATATGACTGTCTACTATTTAAATCCGGTCCAGCTCGATTCAACCGTTTCCATTAAACCTGTGATTTTGGACATCAGCCGTAAATCAGCAAAAGTGGATGTAGAAGTTACATTCGACAACGAAATCGTCGGCAAAGCGTTGCTGACGTTCCAATTGCTTGACCGATAATAGCGGAGATGCAAAAAAAACCTCTCCAAGAAGGAGAGGTTTCAGGTAGTAGACAAACAAATATTTATGTTATTTAAAGAATAAAAATCATTTCA
>NZ_JASDCW010000016.1:0-72724 GCF_030407685.1 Planococcus sp. APC 3906
CATATCGAAATCTAACATCCATTTTATTCCTCCTAGATTTTTCTTATAAGAAAATCTTTCTCTACAAATATTCTTCGCCCATATTGTAGCATGGGTGTTAATCGATAGTTATTCCTTTAAAAAAAACGTTGTCCTTTATCGCTATTCAAATGGCGTTTTACCTGTTAAAGAAAATGCAGGTGAATTCAACTAAAAGAAAATTTTTTCGAGACTAGTTATAGCCCCCCCTTTTAAAAGAAAACTTCGAAAAATAAAACCTTTGCCATAACAGAGCAAAGGTTTTATTTCGTATATATATAAGGACGCAATTGTATCTATCTTACAAGCAAAAAAGTCACATAGCTCACTCTTCCATATCCCGCATCAGTCCATAGATTTTCCGCACCGAGTTCACATTGCGGATCGTTACGAGCTTGTAGAGTTTGGTGCCGACAATCTTGGCCATGCCACTTTTCGTCACCTTGTCGCGGTCGACTGACCAGAGAATCGCCCCTGGCACATATTGCGCGCGGTCCACTTCCGGTTTTAAGGGCAATTGCTCGAGCACGGCTTCGTCATCGGCTTCTTCCCATAAAAACAATACATCGCTTTTCAGCTGATCGTCATTCGTCCATTCTGCTGGAACCGCTTCAGCAATGCGCGAATACTCATCAATCGTGTACACCAGCACTTTGATGCGCAAACCGAAATGGGCGAAGATCGCCTCTTCCAAAACAGCCATGACTTGCTGTTTCGTCCGGGCCGCGTCTTTAAAAACGATGTTGCCCGAATTGATATACGTTTTGACATCAGTCATGCCCGCCTCTTCAAAAACCTGCTTGAGTTCTTTCATATTGACCTTGTTATTGCCTCCGACGTTAATCCCTCTGAGCAACGCAGCGTATATCACGGACATCATCTCCTATTCAAAGAATGGTCATTCAATTTTCACGGAATCCGGTATCCCGCATGATTTCCCCGTAAGCACGTCTTGGCAGCTCCACCTTCAAATCTGCCATCAAGCGCTCCAGTTCATTCGTAAAAACGATGTATTCCTCTTTTGCCAGCAACAGCTGCAGCAAGCTTGCCATTGAAGACACTGTGCCTTTCCCAAGGCTACCGCTTTCCAAGCGCAACATCGCTTCTACGCCGGCCAGTTTTTCCGGATGCGTGAGGCGGAATCGGTACAGCACTTCCTCGTGCGCAGACTTATTGCGGTACGGGAACACCAAGCGCAAAATCGCATCAAGCTCTTCCGCCTGCAGCTGGGCCGGTTCGTAATCCTCACTGAATTCTTCTGCGATGTCGCGTGCAATCCGCTCCCGCAGCTCATCGTCAATGACGGAATAAAAATTTGAAATCTGCCCGAGCGACAGGAAATTGACCAGCACCCAAAGCGGCACATTCTTGTGTTTGTCATAGAATTCACGAATAGCAGGATACCTCACCCGGTCCCGCTTCTTATGGCTCTTGATCAGATTCGCCAGCGTCGAAATGATGCGGTCGCGCTCATGGTGCCGCTCAGCTTCCGAACTGTAATTCGCCGATTCCAGAAAACTGTCCATCGCTTGAAATTTTTCCGAGAACCGGTACGCCACTTTCGATTTGATGTTCTTTTCGAATTTCAGCAATTCATTGAGCATCAGCATCCTAAGCTCCCGGTCGAAGCCGTAAAGCGCGTAGACATGCCCGAACTCTGTACCCGCCGCGTAGCGTTCTAGGCCATACGGGTTCAGCCGTTCATCTCGCTCCAAGAACGGCTCTTTATAGCCGTCGATCAGTGCATAATAATTTTCGCGCGCCAAAATCCGTTTGGCCGCCGCCTCGTCCGCTACGATCATCCCGCGCTGGCGTAGGATTTGAATCTGTTCATCGTGCGATGCAAAAACCTTCATTCTTCTCATCCTTATCTGTCGTTCTTATCCTCTACTGTAAGCTACCAACGGCTTTTTAGAAACCTTTTACACGAATAAAACCGACACATTTCAGACACTTACACGAAGAGTAATGGATTTGCTATAGTTACTTGCAGCCTCGAAAGTACCGTGTTCCCTGCCAGTTCCCACTGCAATTTTCCGCGTATAGATAGGCCAGTCCAAGCACGTTGAAAGGAAGATTTCCATGCATTCAGAAAAACGATTGCCGCAAAACGCCAAAGAAGGCCTTCTTTACGGCGCACTCATCTCCACCATGACCGTCTTGTTCATGACATCTTACAGCGTCATTCTTTTCGCAGGCGGCTTTAACCAGGATATCGCGTTGAGCATTCTGAAGACATTGCCAATCATATGGATCATCGTTATGATCATCGAGCCCGCCATTTTCGGCCGCCTCGCCGAAGCATTGACTGCAAAATTCACCAAGCCGACCGACAGCTTCAACGCCAAAATCCTGTACCGCATCCTCTTTACGGTGCTCGGCATGTCCGCAGTGATGACATTCATCGGCGACCTTGTCGCAAATGGCTTCCACAGCGCAATATTTTCAAATTGGCTGATAAACTGGCCACGCAACTTCCTCATCGTCCTGATCGCCGAAAGCCTGGTCATCCAACCCATTGCCCGCTTCGCCATGGTGAAACTGCACGAGTCGCAAGACAAAAAAGCACTAGCTTCAAAAATCACCTTACACTGAGGTCCATTACCCAAACAACTTGAAAATCCGCTTCCAGGAAGATTTTATTCTTCAGAAGCGGATTTTCTTGCGTTATAAAAAGAGATTAACTTTCAGTATGGAGGGAAAACAAGGACAAAGACTGAAAGGATGATCGGACATGAAAAACAAAACAGTTGCAGGCCTCCTTGGCATTTTCCTCGGGGATTTCGGCATCCATAAATTCTATTTAGGTAAGCCCGGAATGGGCCTCCTGTATCTGCTTTTCTCTTGGACAGCGATTCCTGCAGTAATCGGCTTTATTGAAGGCGTTATGTATCTCTTGTCTTCAGAAAAAGATTTCCAAGCAAAGCACGGCAAACCTTATTAAGATTTTCTTAAGCATGCACCCGCTCACAAGCGGTGTGCATGCTTTTTCCGTTTCCAGCCAATAAAAAAATGCCGCAATCGCTCGCAGCATTCCGACAGATAAAACTTAGTTAAATGAAATAGCTTTGGTAATGGATGAACGTTGCAACAGATGCGTCTAAAAAGTAGGTGCCAGCAGCAAACAGCGGAATTTTTCCGAACTTCGCGTGGCGTTCCCCTTCCACTTCGATAAACGGATTGGCATTGAAAGCATCGCTTAGCGGGTTATTCGGAGCCGTGATTAAGATTCCCAACAATCCGAATGCAAACGCGATATCAATGATTTGAATTTGGAACACATATGAAACACCAATATTGAGCAACAATAGAATGGTAATAGTTGTTAAAAAGGTAATTAATTTGACCATGAGTATTTCCTCCTATTTCAATCTAAAAAGAGCATAGCAAGCTTAAACATTTTATGCAATAAGTTTTTCAAAGTCCGAGTCACCCTTGGCTAGCCGCATCTAAAAAATTTTCAGCCTATTGAAACTTTAAGAGCAGAAATAGCGTAATATTAAGACAGGAAATAACTTACAGGAGGATTCTCATGAAACTCAAAATCATACATACGAACGACGTCCACAGCAATTACGACAATTTCGCACGTGCCGCCACATTGATTAAACTACTGAAAGATGAAAACACGCTCGTGCTCGACGGAGGTGATTTCGCCGACTTCAAGAGCATCGAGTTGCAGGGGACCCAGGGCATCGCCGCACTTGAACTGCTCCAGTCAGTCGGCTATGATGCCATGACCATCGGCAATAACGAGATGTTCAACGGCATGGATACGCTTGAACACATGGCAGCGGCAAGCCCGTTCCCGTTCATCAGCAATAATTTGCTGAAAAAAGACCGTACGGAAATCAAAGGCGTCGTAAAAAGTACCATCTTGCATAAAAACGGTCTGCGAATCCTCGTCACCGGCTCTTCGCCTGACCTTGATGTCTTCAATGATGGGCTTGGCATCAGCGTATTGGATTACACCGAAATGACGCAACAGGAAATCAAACGCTATGCCGGCGAGTATGATTTGTGCATTTTGCTCAGCCACGTCAGCACGGTTGCGGATGAAGAGCTGGCACAAGCCATCCCTGAAATTGATGTCATCATTTCCGCCCATGACCACAAGCTGTATCCGCAGGCAAAAATAGCCTATGGCACGATTATGAACAGCGCAGGAAACTTCGCCGAGCATATCGGCATCATTGAACTTGAGGTGAATGGCGGCAAAGTGGAATTGCTCAAATCGGCAACCCATCCGACAGGAGATGCGGCAAGAGATGCGGCCATTCTCGAAATCCTGAAAACCAATAAAGCGAAAGCCATCGACGCTTTAGGCAAACCCCTCTACTTCTTGCAGCAGCCGCTTTGGCACGACGTCATTGAAGAAAACCCGCTAACCAACCTGATTGCAGACGGCTTGCGCGACATGATGGAATGCGACATCGGCCTGATCAATAGCGGCATCGCCAATGCCGGTTTGTTCCAATACGTCTCCCGCCAAAAGCTGATTGAAGTCTGCCCTTCTCCACTGAATCCGACTTCTTTTGAAATTTTAGGCAAGCATTTGAAAGAAGCACTCACCCAATCGCTGGACGCGCAAGTATGCCTCGCTGATGGGCGAGGACCGGGATTCCGTGGAAAATTCGTCGGCCGCCTTCATGTATCGGGCGCCACAGTCATCCATGATGGCAACCGTGTCCAGGAAGTTTTGGTCAACGGCGAACCGCTCGACGACAGCCGCTGGTACAAAGTCGCCAGTTCCGATTACTTGCAGCGCGGTTCCGGCTACTTGCCACTGGCCCACAACCGGAATGCCCGCTACATGGCTGAAGAAATCAAAGACGTCATCCAGCTTTACGCGAACAAACCGGAATTTGTGGAGCAAGCTTTCATCATGCGCACCACAACAGAAGCAAAAGCCCCGATTCAAAAAACATAAAAAGAGCCGCATTCCCCTTCGTAAGCATCGGGGAATGCGGCTCTTTTGACTATTTGTTGATCAATTCATACACACGTGCTTCATAAGGCAATAATTGTTTCGGATCGAGCCCTTGGTAATTCGCCAGCAAAATGGTGCCGTCTTTCGGCTCATCCCAATAGCACGGGAATCCGGTTAAGTTCACGGCCACCAATACCGTCCGGCCTTCAAAATGGCGCTTATATGCGTAGATTGAATCATGGCCGGCGTTTGCTAATTCATAGCGGCCGTAAATCAGAACATCATTGTGCTTGCGCAGCCAAATCATTTGTTTATAGAAGGCCAGCACCGAATGCGGGTCCTGCAGCTGCGCTTCCACGTTCAAGTATGTGTAATTCGGGTTGACGCGCATCCACGGTTCCGCATCCGAGAAACCGGCATGCGTGTTTCCGTCCCATTGCATCGGTGTCCGTGAATGGTCGCGGCTTTGCGGGCGGATGAGCGTCATTACTGCGTCGTGTCCCATGCCAGCCGAGCGGTTTAAGTGGTACATATTTTTCGTTTTAACATCGTTATAATGTTCAAGCTCTTCGAATGGCGCATTCGTCATGCCGATTTCCTGCCCTTGGTAGATGAACGGTGTGCCTTGCATGAAGAAATACATGCAGGCAATTGCCGTCGCACTCTCACGCCAGTATTCACGGTCATTGCCCCATGAAGACACGATGCGCGGCTTGTCATGGTTTTCGATGAACAATGCGTTCCAGCCGTGGCCTTCGACGCCATTCTGCCATTTTGTCAATACTTCTTTCAAGCGAGGCACATCAATGCCATGGATTTTTCTGTCCCATAAGCTCATGCTTTCGAATTGGAACACCATATTGAATTTGCCGTCTTCTTCGCCGATCCATTCTTCAACGTCCTCGACTTTTACGCCATTCGCTTCGCCGACCGTCATGATGTCGCGGCCTGCGAATGTCTTGTCGCGCAGTTCCGTGAGCATCGGCTGGATGCCGTCGACATTCATCATTTTATGCCAAGCTTCGACATAGAGATTTTGTTCCGGATCGTGGACATCGGTCAAATCCTTTTTGATGTGGCTGATGGCGTCAACACGGAATCCATCAATCCCTTTGTCGAGCCACCAATTCACCATATCATACAGCGCTTGGCGGACTTCTTCGTTTTCCCAATTCAAATCCGGCTGTTTCTTGGAGAATAAATGCAAGTAATATTGTTTCGTTTCCTGATCGTATTCCCAAGCGGAACCGCCGAAAATACTTTCCCAGTTCGTCGGCTCGTCACTCCAGATGTACCAATCGCGCTTGGCATTATCCAGCGAAGCACGCGATTCCATAAACCATGGGTGTTCGTCGCTTGTGTGGTTGATGACAAGGTCGATAATCAGTTTCATGCCGCGCGCATGGACTTCTGCCAGCAAGCGGTCAAAATCCTCCATCGTGCCGAACTCTTCCATGATGCCTTGGTAATCGCTGATGTCGTAGCCGTTATCGTCATTTGGCGATTTGTACATCGGGCAAATCCAGATAACATCGATGCCAAGATCTTTCAAATAATCCAATTTGCTCGTGACGCCATTGATATCGCCAATGCCGTCCCCATTCGAATCCATGAAACTGCGAGGATACACTTGATATGCGACTGCTTCTTTCCACCATTTTCTCTTCATAACTGATCCCTCACAAAGACTGGGGCTTCATCCTGTTCCAACCAATCGGCTACAGCCGTCGATTCTATGCGAATAGGCCCATCTGTCTGTTCTATATAATAGCTTATTTCCATCGTCCAGCAGCAATTCTAATAAAAAAATAAATTCCAGTTGCCAGTGTAGCAGAATTCGCCAGGAACACCAAGACATTTTACTAGTATTTCTTTGTGAGAAAATCGAATGGGGAAGAAACACCTCTTTTCGGTTTTGATTTCCTATTATATAACCGATTTCAAGCTTTGAAAACCTTAATTTTAAACTATTTTCAGATAAATCTAAAATAACATTTTGTAGCCGTTTTCATTTCCATTTTTCTGGATTACACATGATTTCTTTTGCAAAAACTCAAGGTAAAATGTGAATTCCACAAGTGTTACCTAGGGCCTATATGGAAAAAATCCCAATCCATGGCAATGTGAATTGCCGTGGATCAGGATTTGGTTTTATTCCGTTCAATTGATATTGAAAAAACGGCTTATTAATACAGTTTCTGCCCGCAATTCGAACAGAATTTTGCCCCTTCGGTTTTCTGTCCACAGTTCGGGCAGAAGTTTGGAGCCTGGCCAGTGGATTCAGAAGCTGCCTCTTCATTTTTTGGCGGAGTTTGGGCCTGGCCGCCGTCTTTCATGTCTTCCATCATTTCCTTCGCCATGCCCATGCCCATCATCATACCGGCCATATCCGCTGCATTTCCTGCACCGGAAGATTTCCCTGAAGCCATGGCATCGGTCATCGATACCTGCTGGTATTTTTTCATGTCGCCGACCATGCCGTAGGAAGCGTTTTTGTTGATCATGTCTTGGATTTCCTTCGGATAGTTAAAACTCATGATCTGGAAGCCCATGATTTTCATGCCGTCGTCCATCAATTCCATATTGAGGTCGTCCTGGATGCCGGCACCGATTTCATGCGCGTTTGCCTGCAGGTTGAACATGTCCTTGCCTTCCCTCGAAATCCATTTCATCAGCAGCTGATCCAAAATAGCCGTGATGCGGATTTTCACATCTTCCACTAAGTAGCTGTTGCGCACCCCTGCAATTTTGTCGATCAACGCGAGATAATCGTTCACTTTGAATTGGAACGTGCCATTCGCGCGAATCGGCATGCCACCCGGAAGCCCCGGTGCCTGAATGTTGATCGGATTTTGGGTTCCCCACCGGACAGTGAATTCTTTCGTATTAACAAAGAGCACTTCCACCCGCATGCCGCTGTTGAAACCAAAACGGAAACCTTTCAATGTCGATAGGAAGGGCACGATTTGCGACTCGATGTCGTATTCGCCTTCGTCTTCAAAAATCCCCTCCACTTTTCCGTGGTCGAGGAAAATAGCGTCCTGGCCAGGGCGGATAACGAGTTTACTGCCTTTTTTGATTTCCTTATTGGTCCATTTCCAGAAAATCATATCCTCCCTGAATTCTTCCCATTCCACTACATCTGCAAATTGATTGCCGAAAAATGCCATGCTGTTCATTCCTTCCGTGTATTGCTTAGAATTTGCGGCCGCCTCCGCTGAAGGAACGGCCTCCGCCGGTCATGCCGCCTCCACCGAAGCCGCCCCCGCCCCCTTTGTTCTGCTGGACTTTGGTGCGGCTCACTGTTTTGTTTCGGAAACGGTCTTCGCGGTTCGTCACTTGCGTATTGTTGCCGTCAAAATACGTGCGCGGCGTCGTGGTGACACGACCGCCGGAGTTATAAAGCATCGAACCGACAATCCCGCCGCCGAGGATTAGCGCAACCAAGGCATGGAACCACGTTTTCAGGAAAATGCTTTCCGGATTGACGCCGGGGCGGTAATCCATGTATTCGCTTGAAGCCGCCATTGTCTCTTCAAAGGCACCGCCATAATCGCCTGCCTGCAAATCCGGTACGATGCGGTCAAGCACAAGGTCAATGCGCTCGTCATCGAGCGATGTTTCCGCTGTGCCGAAACCGGACAGGAACACTTCGCGGCTCGCAATGTCGATTGTCAGCAGCACGGCGTTTTCCTGGCTATTGTCGACCGCCCATTGATCAAAGAAATCGCCCATGAATGTCACGATATCTTTTCCTTCCATGCCATTCACCGTCAAAAATAGAAAATCGACATCTTCCTCGCGGCTGTATTTTGCCGCTTCCGCTTCTAACTCCTGCGCTTCAATGCTATTCAGCAAATCGGCATTATCGTAAATGTGCTGATCTGCCAAGGCAAAAGCTGCTGATGCGCCGGCAAGCCAGAAAATACAGATGAATGCCAGCAACAAGAAAGGGGTTTTCCATGCCATTCGCTTCACCATAGAACACCACCCACCAAGTATGCTGCGGCTTTCATCAGTGCAAATGCGCCGCCGGCAATGCCAATGAACCAGCCTGCGACCTTCGCTCCGCTGATTGGCGGCTTGCCGACCACTTTGCCGGTCTGGCCGTTCATCGCAAAGGTATGTTCCTTGTTTTCAAAATCGTAATACACCATCCATACCGGAAATAACGTGTAATAAGCTTGTTTTTTATGGGCATGAATCTGTTTATTGGTGTAGCTGACCGTAGAATAACCGGATATTGTCGTCGCGATGTACGCATCGATGTAAGGGACGATTTTCGACTCAACGCGCGAAAACAGGGACTCATCATCATAATCGTATTTCTCCGACAGATAGCCCGCGAGATAAGGCATCCTGAAATCCTTCAATTCCTGATAATCATACGGCTCGAGTTTGTCCATCAATAAGTCGTCCATCTTCTCGGAAGCATCCGCCGGCACTTTCAAATAGCTGAGGTCAATATCCCGGTAAACATCGTAAAACTCGGTTTCCGTGTAGATCGTATCCCCAGTCGTGTAGCTTCGCGTCCGTGTAGCGACTGCTGCCACTTCAGCGCTGCCATCGATGTCGTACAGCCAGAACGGCACGTACATCCCGGTCATTTTCTTGATGCGGTCGCCGCTCATAAAACCTCTTGGCGACAAGCGGCCTTTGCCTGTCCATTTGCGGAATGCGGCCTCGGCCTCTTCCCTGCTGACGGAAAAAGGTATGACTTTGGCCGGAGCGAAATCGCCCGTCAAGCGGTCCGACAGCACGACCGGCGCGCCGCAGAAACTGCAATGCGTCGTAGTCGTTTCCGCTTCCGTCAATAGGACGGCACCACAATTCTCGCAATGGTATTCTTTTGCTTCATCCGTTTCTACGGTATGTTCTATGTTCTCTGGTGGGAAGGTTTCTATATCTTCCTGCCTGCCGCAGCTCGGGCAGGACAACTTGCCCGACTCGCTGTCGAACGCCATATCCGAACCGCAATTCGGACATTTATAATGCGTGACCATCGCTTTCCACTCTCCTTGGCCTGCAGAATCCCATTGCACGGGCCTTTATCAAGCTTTATTGACCTGATTTTTCAGCGCTTCCAGCTCTGCTTCCACGTCGGCGCCTGCTTTCAATGCGTCCAATCGCTGGTCAACAGATGAATCCGCATCATATTTCTTCGCGAGATCCTTGATGTCGACGTCCTTATTCTTATTCAGCTCAGACATCGCCATCGCTTCGTCAAGCTCCCGATTGATCTTTTCTTCCATCTTGTCAAAAGCTGAAATTGTCTTGCCCGCTCCGCTGAATGAATCATTGAATTCGTTCATGCGCTCCTGCGTCCGTGCAACAGCTGCCTTGCCTTTCAGCTTGTCGCGGCGGGATTCCAGCTCCTCGATATCCGACTCCAATTTTTCATGCATTTCGCGCATCTGTGCAGTATTGGCTGACGCCAATTCAGCCGCAGTCCTCAAGTCTTTTTCTTTGTCGGCAAGCTCGGCTTTGCGCTGCAGGAATTTTCGGGCATCGTCTTCATTCCCGGCTTCGAGCGCTTTCACTGCATAGCGCTGCATATCATCCAGTTCTTTTTGCAGCTCTTCCAGCTCCCGGCGCTCCCGCTTTTCTGCGGCCATGATGGCGGCCGTTTCCGATTTCACTTTGCCAAGGTCGCTGTTCAAATCGCGCAAATACTGGTCGATCATCTTTTCCGGATCCTCCGCATTGTCCAGCATTGCGTTGATATTGCTCGCCATTATGTCTCTGAAACGTTTTAAGATTTCCATCATCATTCTCCTTTTTCGTATTTTATTTTTTGGACTGCCAGACAGCCCTCTTAAAATCTGAATTACCCTTTAACCCTTTGCTTTAAGCATGGCCGTCCATGCTTATGGAAGCTATTCAGCACATAAACATATAAATGAAACGCCTGGAAGAATTTTCGGTTTGCCGTCGAATCCTGTAGGTGAATTAGAGGACTTGGAAACCGATCGAGCTTTGAAAATGAAGATAAAAATCAAGCGTTAATCGGCTCCTTCAGTAAAAGCAACCAGCTGCTGACGAAAGGGATTGTTCCTCCTCAAACACCCACACTTGATTGAACGGCAGCATCCTCGATCCCGCAAAGTTAAAAGTGAATAGCTTCCAATGGCGTTGAACTTGTGAGACACGAGGAAATCATTAACCTATCGAAGCAAACTATATAAGCAGTTTTCCAATTGACTAAGTATGGTCAAAAAGAATTAAAATCGATAATAATAGTAATAAATTATAATTAACGGCAGGATTCACACCTATAAACCGAACTATTAATAGTAAATTCGTTTCAAATGTTCGCTTTTAGCTTGACTGTCACTTAGGCGGTTGTTATATTAGCGAAGTACTAAAAAGAAACTTAACAGCTCTCGTATATGCCCAGTAATATGGTCTGGGTGTTTCTACCAAGTTCCCAAAAATGAACTGGACTACGGGTCAAGGTATTGATGTTGGTGATTCTTGGCATTTTGTAGTTTGCCGGACAATTGATGCTTTGACTTTGCGGGTCCGAGAGGTAGAGCACATGCTACCTGTTTCGGCCTTTTTTGTTTGGCTATACAGAGAGCGTATTTGACAACTAGGAGGAATACATCATGAAAAAAGTTAAAGCGCATCAGATTTTATTCCTGTTGCTGGCCCTGCTGTTAGTCCTCACGGGATGCAGTTCAACTATGGCAACAGAAGCAAAAGAAAAACCCCAGCGCCCCATCCTGATTCAAGGGCCCATGCCGATTGAAGCGGAAAAATTTGCGGAACGGTTGGAAAACGTGAAAACAGAAGAGTCAGGATCAACTTTTGAATTCTACAGCGGCACTGTGGAAGGGTATCCGGTCATCGTTGTCAAAACTGGAAAAGGCATGGCAAATACAGGTGCGGCTACAGCATTGGCGATTGAAAAATACAATCCCGCAGCAATCATCAACCAAGGAACTTCAGGTGGCCATGACCCAGCGTTGAACGTCTTTGATATTGTGCTCGGCAAACGTTCAGTAAATATAGGCGCATTAAAAACCGGCGATTTGGTGGAAGGCGAAGGAATCGAACCAACCGAATGGAAGCCAATGGACCTGATGGCTTCAGAAGGAAGTGCCGGGGAAGATCCGGATGCTGAAAATATCCGCTATAACGATGGTGATGAAGGATTGCTGGCTGCGGCCAATGCCGTCAAAGATACATATACCAAAGGAAAAGTAGTAGAAGGCACAATCGGTTCTGCTGATTTTTGGAACAATGAAGTGGATCGGATCAACTGGCTCCATGAAAAATACGGAACATCTGTAGAAGAAATGGAAACCGCATCCGCTGCCCAGATTTCTGCAGCTTACGACATTCCGTTTCTTGGCATCCGCATCTTATCGAACAACAAAACAAACGAAGGTGCGTACAATCCTGACACCGCATCGGCTAACCAGGACTATGTCTACGAAGTCGTGAAAGAATACATCTCAACTCTTTCAAACAACTAATTCCGTATTTTGTGTAAGACTTCTCTTAAACTTGCATGCCCTTGCCTCGAAACATTCAGGCAAGGGCATTTTTTGATTCATACAAGACCATTCCATGTCCGGCAACTAATTCCAGATACTCCGCCAATTTAAAAAGCCGCATGGCACGATGCGGCTCTTCTGGCGGCACTCATTTTGCCCAGTGGTGCAAATAGAAATAAGCCATGATGAGAACAACCGCAATCGCAGCCAAAACAAGCATCGGCACGAACCCAAAAGTCGCTTCCATCTGACACCCACCTCCTTTTCTTTCATCATAAACCTATCCAGCAGAAATGAAAACATTTTTATCAGATTATTCAGACTAAAAAGAAATACACCTTCGGTAAAACGTGGACTGGCCGCAAAAACAAAACAGCCCCGCCGATAGATGCCGGCGAGGCTGTTTTCGATTAATCCATTGTTAACTTGTTTGTTCAGAAGTTTCCGGTACCGAACGGTAAACCGTTTCGGGATTCTTTTTGTAATTGTCGTCGCGGCGGAAATTGCCCATGACTTCCATCGTCTCGGTGATGCTGACGAAAGCATGCGGATCGATTTCTTTGATGAGCGGGCGCACATGCGCAAGTTCATAGCGCGTGATGACCGTGTAGAGCACTTTGACTTTATTGCCTGAATAGGCGCCCTCGCCGTCGGTCACTGTAATGCCGCGGTAAAGGTTCGCCAGCATTTTCTGTTTGACGGCATCGCCTTGGGTGGTGACCACCATGAGGCTGAGCTTGATGTGGCGCGTATGAATGCGGTCAACGACGAGGCCGGTGATGTAAATCGAAGCCATCGTATACATCGCGAGTTCCCATGAGAAGATGAAACCCGATACGAAAACGACGAGGCTGTTGAGCCCGAACACCATAAAGCCCAGCGGAATATCGCGTTTCATCGTCAGCAGCAAGCCGACAACGTCAAAGCCGCCAGTCGAACCGTAGAAGCGGATGATGAAACCGACGCCGATGCCGACGAGCACGCCGCCGAATACCGATGACAGCAAGGCATCTTCCGTCACCTTCATGACCGGGATGTAAAGCATCGTGACCGAAGTCACTGCGACGGAATAGACGCTGTTGAGGATGAACATCTTGCCGAGCTTCATCCAGCCCAGCACCAGAATCGGGATGTTCAGCAACAGCAGCCAGATCCCTGCGTTGAGCGGCGTCATTAAACTGAAAATCATAGCGACGCCCGTGATGCCGCCTGATAAGATTTCGTGTGGCAATAAAAACATATTAAATGCGAATCCAAGCAGGACGGATCCTGCGAAAATGATTCCTGCGCTGTAAAGTTTATCCATTGAAATTCTCCGTTCTCTTTAAACTCATTGCCTTAAAAAAGCCCGCAAAAAAAGGCCGGGCATCTTTCGCTCCGCCTGTGTGGCTTTGGCACAATAGAACAAATTATAGGGGATGGCGCAGTTCAAACGCAAGCTTTATTTACCGGCAAACCAGAAGTCGTTGAAGAATCCTGTGGAAATTCTCGGCTGCCCAGAGACCTTCAATGCCACGGTGATTTTTTTGGCGCATCATAACTACTTACTCTTTTCGATAATCATGCGCCATGCCCCCCAAAGAATTCAACGGAACTGAAACACATTCTTTTCCATTATGCGTTCTATGTGAATAGACGAATAACTCAAGAATCTCCAAGAGGGCGTTCAAAATATCGACAAGACCCAATTATTTCTCCATGAAAAAAAAACGGCAGCTCCAGCGCTGCCGCTTCGGTCATTCGTTGAGCATTTCCATGAATTCGGCTTCGGTACTCGCTGGCATCGCGTCCAAAGCGCTTGTCCCTGACGGACTCATCACCAGCGGGTCCGCCCCGTTTGCAACGAGCATGCGGGCCGTTTCATAATCTTCGTACAGCACGGCAGTTTCAAGTGCCGTCGAGTAAGCATCGCTCGTATTGACTTCTGCACCTGCTTCGACCAACCGTTCAGCGATTGCCGTTTCCCCGCCATTCACTGCGTACATCAAGGCATCCGCTCCGTCTGCATCCTTGGCATGGATATCCACTCCATCCGCAAGCGAGGCTTCGACGGCGGCCAGATCGCCATTATACGATGCGTTCATCAATGGAGTCTCGCCTTCAACTGCAAATAGGGATTCCTCAGAAAAAACATCCGGCAGCTGCGAATAAACCATTCCGCCTCCCGCAAACAACAGGGGCACAGCGATATAAACGCCGGTGAAGACCGCAGACAGCGCCAACGCGCCCAAGACGATCTTGCCTTGGTTCGGTTTGTACAAATAGCTGTCGGTGCCGGAAAATTGCTCGATTGACTGGATGCGTTTCGGCAAATGAGGATGCGTCGACAACACTTCACTTAACCAGACAATGCCGTTCGACTCTGTTTCGATCTGTTCACGGTAAGCGTCTTCGTTGACTTCCAAGTACATTTTCTTGCCGATGCCAAGCAGCGTCAGCGCACGCTTGGCTGCACCTGCGTCCTGTATCGTATACGCCGCATGGCGGTCGCAGGTGTATTCGCACGAACGGCTATAGGCCTGTGCCAAAAATGGAATGAACCCGGCTGGCAGGATAAAGAGATTTTTCCAGACGTGGCGGCGTTTGATATGCGCGAGTTCATGCGCAATGATGAAATCCAATTCCGCTTGCCCTTTTTCACGCGCCAATTCAAATACTTCCGAATACAAGACGACCATATCACGGCCTAAAAAGCGGGTCGCAAAGGCATTCAATGCACCTTCTGACTGGATGACGAAAACGTCCGGAACTTTTTTCAGTTCCATTTGCTTTGCAAGTACCTGCACACGGTCGTAGACGTCGCCGAATTGGCGTTCATGGATGCGCACGCCGTTGCCGCGGATCGATCCGAGCATCATGGCGTTGGCATACAGGATAAATACAGCAATCGCAAGGACAATCGCAATACCGAAAATCGACACGGCAGCGAGCACATAGACCAAGATGCTGGCCAACACGCTGAATACAAAATAGATTGTTTCTCTTTCTGATTGAATCTTATGCGAGTTCATGTAATCTTCCCTTCGGCTGAGCTGATTCCATTATATCAGCACTAAAGGTCTATATAATATACTTTATTTTGAAATCGATAAATCTTAATAAAAGATGCAACGGATTGATTTCCCATACGGGAAAACCCGGAGAACAAAAGAAAAGATGGCTCTGCCAGGTGCGCAGAGCCATCTTTTTGGCTTGATTATTGACATTACTTTTTGCCTAAAACTTCTTCCCAATCGATCGTGCCGTCTTTCACTTGATCGCGGCGTTCTTTCGTCATCGAATCGCTCGGTCGTCCGCCGCCAGCCCAATCGCTGTCATGCTTCTCGAATTCCGGCCGGTCCTGTGAAAGGACGAACGCTGCCAAATCAGCTGCTTGTTGGTCATCCAGTGACTTTTCATTGCCTTTTGGCATATTATTTTGGATATAACCAGCCATGTTGGACATCCGGGCAAGGCCGGCTCCATCATTGAACGAGCCCTCTCCCCAAAGTGCCGGCCCTGAGTTTGAACCAGTACCGGATCCGTCTTGGGCATGGCAAGCGATGCAACTTTGCTGGAACAATTCTTCCCCGTTAGCGACATCCGGAATTGGAACATCTTCCATCACATTCGTCTTGCGCCAAGGAAGTTCTGCATTCACCGGAACGCCTTCTGAGATGTATTGCAGATATGCAACCATCGCATCCAAATCTTCATCATCTTCGGCGAAAGGTTCGCCGTTCATGCTACGTACCATACAACCATTGATTCTTTCTTCAATGGTCACAATTTGATCTGAGCGGCTGATGTACTCAGGATAAACAGCAGTCATACCGACCAGCGAAGAAGAATCTTCTTCCAATCCCGCTCCAGCATGGCAGCTTGAACAGGACAAGGCATTAACTGCCGTCTCGCCGTCTTCTACTGATGCCGCTTCTGACCGCAATACTTCCGACGTATTATTGACCAGCTCATGGCCTCTCAGAATCGCTTCTTTTTCCGGGCCATCCGGAACCTCTTCAATTGAAGGCGGATTGTACTCGATTCCCGCCACTGATTTTTCACCAGTCTGCTGCGTTGGAGCAGGTTGGGCCTGCTTTCCTTTTTCATTCGAAAGTTCGTTGGATAAAACGGCAATGGCGACAATTGCTAAAATCAATGTAAATACGCTTCCATACAGCAATATCTTCTTCATATACCCCTCCCCCTATCTACTAAGAGTATAACCTAATATATGGGGTTAAAACTACAGTGGCTATAATAATTTTTTCTCTAATATGCCTATAGAGAAGAGAGTTAAATAAAGTTCTATCGGTTTTACTTTTTCTGTCCGACAAACTGGATGACATGTGCCAACCCGTTGTGGAGATCGCCTTCATGGCGCGTCACTTCCCCCATGAAAAAATGGACAATCCGCCAATCACTGAACTCATGCAGAAACTCTTCAGGACGGTATAGGAAATCAGGATTTTTGGGGCCGCCGCTATTATAAGGAATCTGATAAAGCGAATATACCTCTGCCACAAAATAGCCGCCTGGCTTCACCGCTCTCTTGATGCCTTTCAGTGTTGCACGTTTCACTTCTTCAGGAAAATGCCCGTAAATGCAAACAATCCCATCCCAGCCATTTTGCTGCCATTCGGCTTCTGCCAAATCGATCAATTCCGTATTTACATGGACCTTATGTTTCTCCGCTAATTTCTTCACTTTAAGAAGCCCCGATTCCGCAAAATCCCAGGCCGTGACTTCGAGCCCTTGTTCAGCTAAGAAAACTGCATTTCTACCCTCGCCTTCTGCAATGCTTAATACATTGCCGCTTGTCAGCACCCTTGGCTGAATTTCCTTTAGAAACACGTTGGGCTCAGTGCCATATACATACTTTTCGTTGTCGTAGCGTTCATTCCAGTTAGACATTTCACATCTCCTCTTCTCTCTATTTGTTTCTATAATCGTATCTGTTATGAATAAATGCGGCAAGGCTCTTGAATTCACACAGAAAGTTGCAATGGAAAAAGCGGAATATTCTTTTTTTGGACTTCTCGCAAATCTATCTGTATAATCATAAATTGTAATCATTACGATTTAAAAAAGGAGTGTTATCATGACCTATTCATTGATCAAAGGCCTCGGCGTTCTCGGTCTTGCAGCCTTGCTCGCGGCTGGATGCCAATCAGCAGATTCCAAAGAGGCAGAAACAGATGAGCCATCCGCTTCCGCTGAAGCCAAAAAGACACACGACACGGAAGAAAACTTGACGCGCGATGAGAAAGCGCAAATCTACGCTGGCTATTTTGACGACAGCCTAGTAGCTGACCGTCCACTTTCCGATTGGGCCCGCGACTGGCAATCGGTCTTTCCCCTTCTTGAAAACGGTGATCTCGATGGCGTATTCGCCGACAAAGCCGCGCACTCAGATGACATGAATGCTGAAGAATATAAAGAGTATTACACCGCAGGCTATAAAACCGATGTGGAGCGCCTGATCATCACAGAAGACAGCGTCAGCTTTTTCAAAAACGGCGAAGAAAAGACTGGCCGCTATACATATGATGGTTTTGAAATCCTGGACTACGAAGCCGGCAATCGCGGCGTGCGCTTTGTCTTTAAACTGGAGCAGGAAACAGATGGCTTGCCGCGCTTTATCCAATTCAGCGACCACGCCATCTTCCCGACTGACGCCGACCATTACCACATTTACTTTGGTGACGACCGTGAAGCTTTGCTTGAAGAAGTCTTAAATTGGCCGACGTTTTACCCGTCAGACATGGACGGTGCTGGCATTGCAGAAGAAATGATGGCGCATTAACAGCCAAAAAAGCCGCCGGAACAGGATTCCGGCGGCTGTCTTTTTTAGCTATATGGCTGCTTGCGCTTTTAATTTTCTGCTTACTTTTCGCTTTGGGTATTTCGCGGCTGCTCGTCCGATACATGTTTTGAATGCTCTTTCGCATCTTCCATTTCTTCTTTTCCTTTGACCTCTTCATAATCCGTTGCTTTACTATCTCCATCCAACGCTTCCTTGGTTTTGTTGATCGCTTTGTCAATTCCGGATTCGCGGGCCCCTACTTGTTTTTCAGGCGTCCGCCCTGCTGTACCTTTTCTAGCCATTGCCGATCCCTCCTGTTTAAATGATTAGTTATGGTTTACCCCTTCACGGCATTAATAATCCCCATTAAAAAGAGATACCCTAAAATCTGCAAACTGTCATATACTTAAATCATACTTATTCCAACTACCAAGGAGGAAACAGAGATGACAAAAAGCACGAGCGCTGTATTGACCACTGAACAACACGATGAATTGCTCAGCGTGCTCAAAGAACGGTTTGAGAAGCATATGGAGCGCCATGAAACGCTCCAGTGGGACAATGTCCGAGCAAAGCTTGAAAGCGCTGCTGGCAAGCTCTGGTCGCTGCATGAGATGGAACGGACAGGCGGCGAGCCGGATGTCGTCGCTTATGATGAAGCGGCTGACATCTATACCTTTATGGATTGTGCACCGGAAAGCCCTTCTGGCCGCCGGAGCTTGTGCTATGACCAAAAGGCGCTCGACGCACGAAAGAAAAACAAGCCGGAAAACAGCTCGCTCAATATGGCAGAAGCCATGGGCATCGAAATGCTGACGGAAGAGCAATACCGTGCGCTGCAGGAGCTTGGCAACTTCGATATGAAGACGTCGAGCTGGGTGCAGACGCCAGCCGATGTCCGGGACCGCGGCGGTGCTTTGTTCTGCGATTTCCGCTACGGCCGCGTCTTCTTATACCATAACGGTGCCGATTCCTATTACGCCGCACGCGGTTTCCGCGGGATGTTGAACATTTAAGAACCGGTTTTTCTTTCTAAACAATAAAAAAGGAGCTTCCTGGGCAGGACATCTGCCTCGGAAGCTCTTTTTTGCGGACTTAATTTACCGTCATTTCAATAAAACTTATAATGCCTCGTACTGGCGAATCACTTCTTGCGTGATCTCGCTGTCTTCAGCCAGTCCGCTAATTTCTTTCAAGACGGATGCCGGGCCGCCAGCTTTGATCATCTCTTGTATTTTCACTGCGTCTTCATCTTCCGGGTTGTTGAATGCCAATGCGGCAGCAATTGCCTTGGCCAGATGCGTATATGGCAATCCGGCTTTCTGAGCTTGCGTCGCCGGGCGGATCAAGCGGTCATCCGGCCCGAGTTTGCGGAGCGGTGCACGTCCTACACGCGTTACGCCATCGTTCAAAAAGGCATTTTTGAAGCGTTCGATGTTTTTATTGATATACGCCAGATGCTTTTGTTCATCGAGGCCGTATTCTTTCACCAGGTAAGCGCCGGTTTCCTTCAGCGTTTCCCGCACTTGTTCTTCGATTTCCGGATCAGCCAAGGTTTGGTCGATCGTCGATTTGCCGGCAAGCGAACCGAGATACGCAATCACGGCATGGCCGGTATTGACGGTGAACAGCTTGCGTTCGATAAACGGCGCCAGGTTGTCGACAATCGTCATGCCCGTCACCGGCGGAATGTTTTCGGTCGTTTCCACAACCCATTCGTAATACGGCTCCACGAGCACGTCCAGCGAATGGCCTTCTTGGATCGGCACGATCCGGTCGACCGCTGAGTTGAAGAAAAAGACAGTGCCTTCCAGTTCGGCTTTCGACTCGTCATCCAGGTTGTCCAAAATATGGCCTTTCAAAATATCCGTGGCGCCGATCTGGTTTTCACAAGCAATGACGTACAGCTTTTCATCGGTCTCTTTCAGACGCGCAGCGATGCCTTTCGCAATGATCGGTGCGATCCGCGGCAAGATGTTCGGGCCGATCGCAGTCGTCAAATACGTCGCATGGCGGATCGCTTCGAGAACGCCCGCTTCGTCTTTCATGTTGTTGACGCCAGAGACGTTTTCAATCGTGATGCTTTCAGCTTGTGCTTGCGCCATATTCACGTGGTACTTTTTCTCCGCGTTCAATTTATTGATGACCTCTTCGGCCACATCCACGAATGTCACGTGGTAGCCCGATTCGGAAAACAACGCCCCAATAAACCCTCTGCCAATATTTCCTGCTCCAAAATGTACGGCTTGTTTCAACGTCATCAGTCCTTTATCAAATTATTTTGTAGGTATTCGTAAAATACATCTTCGAGTTTGTTCCGGATCATGCTTTCGTTCGACGATGAAAAAATCATCATCGCCGCATCGCTTTCGATTAAGCTAGAGCTGATGAGACTCAGAATTTCCTGTTCCCGATCGCTCATGTCGAGCGGCGCCAGCATCAGCAGCAAATTGCGCATCCCGACCTGTCCGCCGTCCATCCCTTTGACCGGGCACGGCATATCCAAATGCACCACTTGGAATAAAAGCTCCTGGACGGTTTCGTCGCGGCAATGGAAAAGAGCCATATTGGTATTCGGAATGCCCAGCCCGCCTTTGGATTCCCGGTCGTCCAATTGGCGCATGGTGGCATCCGCGCTCTTTATCAGTCCGTCGCGCTCTGCTTGTGCGAGCACGTCCGCGAGTACGATCCGGTGGTCCGCCGCTTGCGGATGTTTCAGCACTTTGAAATTCGCCAGGATCGCTTCCATGCTTGTTTGGACCTCTTTGATTTCCCGCAGCAGCTTCTGGACATTCGGCCGGTTGTTCTTTTTATCTCTTTCGCCTGGATTTTCCACAACCAAATACTGCTTGTTGCTGGTGATTTTTTCGATGTTGTGCTGAAGGTAGCTTTCAATCGACCCGATGTCTTTATCGCTGAGCAGCGGGCTGACCATGATGTAATCCACATCCGTCACCGGCAGGCGGATGGTCGAAATGACCAAATCGTAATCTCGGAAATCCGCCGATTGAAAGTCATTGATCGATAAAATTTCGACAGAATTGATTTCCGCCAGCTCTTTTTGGATGCGGCTCGCCAGCATCTTCGAAGTGCCGATGCCTGTCGGGCAGACGACCACCGCATCGATGCGGACCTTTTCCTCGTTCATCAGCAAAGCTGAACCGAAATGCAGGACAATGTAGGCAACTTCATTGGCTGGAAATTCAATGTCCTTGAATTCATTCTCCAGGCTTTGCTTGACCGCCATGAACAACACCGGATACTTCCGTTTGATTTCATCGGTCAGCGGATTGAACGATTCGAGGTTTTGCTTCAAGCGGAAAATTGATGGCCCCATATGTGCGAGAAGCCCTTGGTAAAGTGAAAAATCATTGGTCAAGTCGACATGCAGCTGGGATGATACATCGCCAATCAGGTTTTTAATCAGCTTGCCCAGCAAGACGCTGTCATAATAAACCATGTCCGCTGCCTGCACTTTCGAGCCTTTTAATATCATCGACAAAAAATGGACGTCTTCTCCGGTCAATCGGACTCCGAGCTGCTTATGCAATTCATCGCCGAGCGTTTCCATCAATTGAAACTCACTGCTGGATTCATTCGCCAGCACAGCCGGCTCCAGCAAGAAATGCTGTTCCGTGCGCTGCAGCGCCAAACAGATATAGACAACTAAGCCGATATAATCGCTGTCGGCCAAACGCGTCTGTTTTTGATTGATGTGCTGGTTCACCAATTGATCGACCACTGACAAATAATGCGGCGAAAAATAGCCCAGGATGTTGTCATCCGGATTCTTTCCTTGCTGAAGAAAATACAAGCTTTCCACAAGCTCCTCATAAAAAGTGACGAGGAAATAACTCGCCAACGCATGGCGTTTATGGGCTTCCTGCCCTTCCACTTCGACGCCAACACCTCTGCGCCTCGACAGCTTGATAGAAAACTTATGCAACCACTCCGCTAAATCATCCAAATAAGACGTCAGTGTAGCCGTGCTGATGCCCAATTCATTGGCAAGCACCTGCTTTTTAAAAGAAGGGCCTTCGTGCAGCAGAATGATCAGCAAACCCAGCTTCCGCTCTTCCGGCCTTTCATCAGTCGGATTGACGCTGATCAAGCTTTGCACGAGCCGGTAAATCTGCTCATTATTGCCTTCGATAAAGAGGCCTTCACTGGCGTTGCGCTTCACAACCAAATCGAATTGTTTCAGCAGTTTCTCGACCGACTTCAAATCACGCTGAATCGTCCGGGCGCTGACGTTCAAATAGGTGGATAACGAATGCACGGTATGCTTCCCTGATGTCCTGACGATCAACTCTGTGATGGATTTTTCCCTAAACGTGATATACATCAATCTCACTCACTTCACTTTTAAGTTTTCCTTCTTCAAGAGCGAGAAATGCAAAATAGAACAAAAAGGCAGGTATCCCCGCCTTTCCGTTCTTGCTTTCTTATTTTCTGTTGATGATTGCCAGCAATTCCTTAGCGGTGCGGGCTTTCACCATCTCATCTACATTGTCCTGTTCTGCACAAATGACAGCAATCCCAGATAGGATTTCCAAATGCGAACCGTCTTTGCCGGCGATGCCGAAGATCAATTTTGCACTCTCTCCATCAAAGTCTACTCCATTTGGCACCTGAACAACAGTAAAGCCTGATTTGATGACCGCTTTCTTGGCTTCTTCCGTGCCATGTGGAATGGCGACGTTATTGCCCATATACGTGGTCGTGATTTCTTCGCGCTTCAACATTTCATCAACGTAGGAAGGTTCAACGTATCCGGCTTTCACCATCACTTCTCCGGCAAAGCGGATCGCTTCTTCTTTATTGTTGAATTTCTTGTTGATGAAGATGTTTTCTTCCCGCAGCAATTGGTCGTCTTCGCTAGGCTGAACGGTGCCTGTTGTTGCTTCGCTTTCAGTGACAAGCCCTGCTTGGTCTGCAGTCACGCCGCTTTCCAGGCTGTCGATCAACTTATCGTATTCCGGGCTGGATAGGAAATTGTCCACGGAAATGTGGTAAGCGTCCGGCACTTTATGCTGCGCACGCGGCGTCAGTTTTTCCTGTGTGATAACGATTTGGGAATCATTCGGAATTGTGCTGATGGCCGTGTTTGTTACATTGATATCCAATCCTGCTTCTTTTACTTTTTTGCGCAATAGCGACGCGCCCATGGCACTCGAGCCCATTCCGGCGTCACACGCAAAGACGATTTTATGCACGTTCGTCGGGAAGACACCTGCCGCAGTTGCTGCAGTTCCACCCAATGCGCCCGCAACTGAACTTTTCTTGCCTTTCATTTCTTCCATTTTTCGCGTTGCAGCTTCCATGTCTTCTTCAGTTTCCTTGCTTGATTTCAAGATGATCGATGCAATCAGGAAGGAAACCGCAGCAGCCACGAATATGGCTGTGAAGTTGGCAACATAGGCCATGCCTTCAGGCGGTGTTACAGCCGCAATCGCTAAGATGCTTCCGGGTGATGCTGGCGCAACCAAGCCGCCGCCCATCAATACAAGAGTAAAGACGCCGCTCATTCCGCCGAAAATGACTGCCAGCAGCAAGAGTGGTTTCATTAAGACATACGGGAAGTAAATTTCGTGGATCCCTCCAAGGAAATGGATGATCGCAGCTCCCGGAGCCGATTGTTTGGCAATCCCTTTGCCGAATATCATGAACGCAAGCAGGACACCAAGACCTGGTCCTGGGTTTGCTTCCAATAGGAATAAAAGTGATTTCCCGGTTTGCTGGACTTGCTCCAAGCCAATCGGCGACAAGATGCCGTGGTTGATGGCATTATTCAAGAACAGGATTTTCGCCGGTTCGATCAAAATGCTCGTCAGCGGCAATAAGCCCGCTTCAAGCAGCCAGTCAACGCCGGATACAAGAACTTCTGTTAACGCCTTGACTGCTGGCCCGATTCCGTAGAATGCCAGGATGGCAACCGCTCCGCCCAAAATACCGGCAGAAAAGTTATTGACCAGCATTTCAAAACCAGTCTTGATCTTGCCTTCGATCAATTGGTCGAATTTCTTGATGACGAATGCACCAAGCGGACCTACGATCATCGCGCCTAAAAACATCGGTGTATCTGGTGCGCCGACGATAACCCCCATCGTCGCAATCGCTGCAACGACGCCGCCCCGCTGTTCATAAATCAACCGGCCGCCTGTATAGCCGATCAATAGTGGCAGCAAGTAGGTGATCATCGGACCGACCATTGTGCCAAGCCGTTCATTCGGGAAAAAGCCCGTCGGTATGAATAATGCCGTGATTAATCCCCAAGCGATAAATGCGCCGATGTTCGGAAGCACCATCGAGCTTAAAAAGTTACCGAATTTTTGAACGCGGACCTTCATTGAAGCTTGATTCATCTCATTCATCCTTTCTGTTTTAAAGAGCCGCTGCTCTTTTATTCTTACTCGAATTATAGAGGATAAATGGAAGCGCATTCAATCTTAATGAAAGTCATCTTTGTCGCCGTTGTCCGGACAAGGCTGATGTTTCTATTTTTATATAGAAGAAAAGCAGACGAAGGAGAGCAGAAAATGCCGGGCTGCATATCCTATGCTGCTTTCATCAACTAGGAAGAGACATTAAAATTTTGGTTAATTCAGTAAGTTAATTCCAATATCTGTTAGTATTGAAAAGACATAAGATTACCGTAGGGATATAAATCAAGGAGGAAGCATTAATGGAGAAAGTCAGCATTAGCAATTCATCTCATACCGCCCCAGAAAAGCCAGTAACCGCAGATCATCGTCTAGGCATGACACTTTTCTTATTCAGTATCATGCTGGTCTTTTCAAGTTTCATTCCTGAAAAGACGGTCGGTGTTTGGCTCGTCATCAACAGCAGTTTCACGGCCATTTTCTTAGGCATCTTATATTTTCTATGGACGAAATACAAGCATGACAAGGTGAGGTATTATTCATTTCAAGTTTATATTATGTTGATGGGCATCGCATTTTTCGCTATCTCCCCTTTATTTAAGCTCTTGTTTGGAACTGTATATTTTTGGATTCTGTTAGCAGCCACCATTGCCATAAACTTAATCTCCCACCATTTTAAAAATCGAACAGTGAAAAGCTTTGTGAACAAGGACCATAAACTACTGGCAACGATTTTATCCCTGTATACGATGGTTTTAATTGTCGTCGGAATCTTTTTAATGGGATTGATGCAGCGAAACGAAGCTCCTGAAAATACAGGCGTTGCATTGCTTTTCTATTTTGTAAGTGTTGTGTTTTTGGTTCTGGCTCCGATGTTTTTAGTTCGTGAAGCAGAAGTGGAAAAACTTAAGGCGTAAGGTGAAATACATCGGAATCTGGAAAACAAAAAAACCGCTGCACCCCGGATCAAAGATCCATTGGGTACGGCGGTTTTTTGTGAGTTTCCAGAATCATATAGCCGATTGTCGCCGATTTTAAACAGTTTCTTTTTCGACTACTTTCCCTAAGTAAGCTGCATGGTAAATCGCGAAAATGTCATCTCTCAACAACGGCATTGGGCTTCTTCCTAAAATTCTTTTTTGCTTAACGCCATCGTCGGCTAAACTGTCCAACGCTTCTTCCGGAATATCAAAACCTTTTAAAGACACAGGTATGTTGACATCGGCTACCAGGTTCTTTAATTCCTCTACACATTTGTAGGAAGCTTCTTCTTGTGATAACTGAGTTGAGTTAAAGCCCATCGCTTCCAAAATATCTTTCATTCGCTTTTCACAGCTTTGGCGAATATAGCCCATCACATACGGCAGAAGAACAGCATTCGACTCGCCATGCGAAATATGGAATTGGCCACCTAGCGGATACGCTAACGCATGGACACCCGCAACCCCTGCGTTGAAGAACGATAAGCCAGCCAAATAACTGCCGTAGCTCATATTTGTGCGTGCTTCTTTATTTTCCCCATCAGCCACAGCCGTCCGGATCGACCCGCTGATCAGGCGGATAGCCTGCAAAGCAAGCCCATCGGTCACTGGATTGGCATTGTTCGAAACGTAGGCTTCAATTGCATGAGTTAACGCATCGATGCCAGTCGCAGCGGTCACTTTCGGCGGCAGCGAAGTCGTCAGCGCCGGATCGACGATTGCAACGTCCGGCAACAGATAATCGTGGGTTACGACGTCTTTCGTGGACTCCAGTGACAACACTGAAATATTGGTGACTTCGGAACCCGTTCCAGAAGTCGTAGGGATCAAGATTTTCGGAATCCCTTTATGGGTGAGCGTCCGGTTGCCTGTTAAGTTCAAATAATCAGCAACATTGCCTTCGTGAGTTGCTAAAACGCCGGCTAATTTAGCCAAGTCAAGCGCACTTCCTCCGCCCAACCCAATCACCAAGTCGAATTTGTTTTCCCGGGTGAATGCCACCAATTTTTCACCGACTGCCAAAGGTGGCTCAGGTACGACTTCCGTATAAACGCTCGTTGTCCATCCTTGCGCTTCCAGAGGCTCGACGATTTTTTTGGTCATGCCCAAGTCTTCCAGGAAAGGATCTGTGACGATTAAAATATTGCTGGCTTTCAAACGCTCAGCTTCGCTTACCAAATGTTCCAATGAGTCCCATCCTGTGTAGCTGATAGGCATAAAAGTAATTTTGCTCGACACGCTACCCACTCCTTTTCATTTTCATTCTTCGGATGATTCTAGGATTGATTCCAAATGACCAATTTCATTTCCGTCATTTCCTCAATCGCGTATTTCAGGCCCTCTTTGCCATTGCCGCTTTCTTTGACGCCGCCATAAGGCATCTGATCCACGCGGAATGTCGGAATGTCGTTGATCAGCACGCCGCCGACCTGCAGGCGTTTCGATGCGTTGAATGCCGTCTTGATATCGTTCGTGAAAATACCTGCTTGCAGCCCGAAATCCGAGTTATTGATTTCGTTGATGCCTTGTTCAATCGATTGGATCGGATTGACAATGACGACAGGAGCAAACACTTCCTGGCAAGAAACTTTGGAATCTGAAGCCACGTTAGAGAGGATGGTCGGCTGGAACACGCCGTCTTTGACATTCCCACCTGTGATGAGCGTGGCGCCAGCCGCAACCGCTTCCTGCACCCAGCTAACCGCCCGCTCCTGTTCTTGTGCGGAAATCATGGCGGAAACATCCGTCTGTTGATTCAAAGGATCGCCAATGACGAGTTTGCCGGCCGCTGCTTGGAAACGAGCAAGAAAATCCTCCATCAAACTTTCCATAATATAAATCCGCTGCAGCGAGATGCACACTTGCCCCTGGTTTGAAAATGCACCGGTAATCGCCTTTTCAACGACTACATCGATGTCCACGCCTTCATCGACAATCAGCCCTGCATTAGAGCCCAATTCCAGCGCCACCTTTTTCAAGCCCGCTTTATCCCGTATGCCTTTGCCGACAGCCGGGCTTCCTGTAAAGGTTACCATTTTCACTTTCCCGCTTTGGACCAGAACATCCCCCACTGTTCTGCCGCTGCCGGTCACCAGATTAAACGCGCCTTTCGGCAAAGCAGTCTGATCCAGTAGTTCTGCCAGGAAAAACGCAGACAACGGCGTCTGGGAAGCCGGTTTTAAAACGATGGTGTTCCCTGCAGCAATAGCCGGCCCTACTTTATGCGCGACCAAATTCTGCGGAAAATTAAACGGCGTTATCGCAGCCACTACGCCGATTGGTTCGCGCAGCGTATACGCCAAACGGTTGCTGCCGCCTTTCGCTGCATCCATCGGAATCATCTCGCCGGATAAACGCTTTGCCTCTTCCGCTGCAAATTTGTACGTTTCAATCGTCCGGTCAATTTCCCCCAAAGCGTACTTCAAAGGCTTTGCCGATTCCAATGCAATGATTCTGGCTGCTTCTTCTTTGCGTTCCGTGAACAGCGATGCCAATTGTTCCAGGATTGCCGCACGTTCATACGCCGTCAAGCCTTGCATTTCTTCAGCAGCATGAGCGGCGGATTCAATTGCGGATTCAACATCTTTCTCTCCCGCTTTCGGAACTTCGCCAATTTTATCATTTGAATACGGCGAGAATAACTCTGAATACTCTTCGGTTTCTTTCCATTCTCCGCCAATATAAAGTTTCTTTTTCATGCATTCCACCCTTTCTTTTATAAAGTTGATACGTTTTCTTTAGCCTTCTCAGGAAGGTCTTTCGTGAATGTCTCGTCTGTTTCATTTTTAAAGAAGTCTTTGCCGTATATCAATAAACACAAACCGATGCCGATGGCAAAAGCCCACGCGGCTCCCTTGATGACCAAAACAGCTCCAATAATGCCCGCAATCCCCAGGTCACTTTGGCTTCTTGCTTCCAGGATGCCGACTTTTACACTGACATATCCTTGGATCAGCAATGTCAAAGCAAGTGCAATGCCTAAGATAGGTTCCACCAAACTGACGATCGGCAATAGCAATAAGCCGGTATTAGTTCCCCAGCGGAACGAACCCACGCCTCCAAAGAATGAATCCATCGCTTTTCTGCCATCTTTGAACCGTTGGACAACGACGACTTGCATTGCCGCCCATAAAGGACCCGCCATTGTCACATCTGGCCCGATAACACTCATCACTGAATTTCTTGCTCCGAAAATCAGGTGTGCACGATTCGGATTATAATCCAGTTTTTCATCCGGACGGGATAAATCCGCTTCTTTCACCAATGCTTTCGTCTGCAATACATCGCCGAATAATACGATATACGCCGCTAGCACTGTCGGAATTCCTGTAACAAAAAGCATCAATGGCGGGAAACCCAAACCGAATAAGGTATAGCCCGTCCATAAGCCGATAAAATCAGGCGAACTGATGCCCCATTCAATCGTTGGCCATGGCGCTTCACCGAACAACGGTGCAATGACAATGGCAATAATGATGATCGGGAAAATACCCAGTTTCCCAATTGTGCCCCATACTGGATTTGTGTTTTTCAGTTTGTCAAAATGCTTGGAGAAAAGTAAGTAGAAGCCAATTCCGACAGCAATGGAAATGGTCCATGGGAACGTTTCAAAACGTCCGCCTACTTCGAAAATGGAAACGACGGCTGCAAATCCAGCCCCAAGGATGACCCCGGATCGGATTGCCGATGGGATACTTGATACCACTTTAGATGCTAAACCGGTAGATCCAAGGAAAACGGCAAACAGCCCTAGCGTCATTTGGAACGCGATTAACGCATGGACCCTTTCAGGGCCTTCCGGGAACTGCATGCAGTACAGCATAATCAACGGAATAGCAGGGGTGATCCATCCAGGAACTGTCGGATCTCCAAGCAGGTGGTGCAATAGATAAAAGAATCCGTTAAGAATGACGATGGCTAAGGCCACTTCAAATGGCATTCCAAGCAATTCAATCAATAGCGGAATGGCCGCCAAATCAACTGCGCACATCAATAGCCCTTGAACATAATCAGGCCATTCAAATCGGTAATGGATAAAAGGCAGACGAATTTTAAACGGTCCAGCTGGAATATAAGGCGATTCTTCTCCGAACTTGCGGTCTTTCCATTTCATATACATCCCTCGTTTTCTTATTAAAATAAATGGTAGCACTTGAACCAATTGCTCATTTTCCTTGCTGTATTTCTTTACAAATGAAAGCGCCGTCATTTTAATTTAAAAAAATGGTTACGTAACCATTTTGAGATTAAAAAAACAGAACTTCTTTCCTTTCTATTTTTTTATTGTTGTCTTTCTTTCAAATAGTCTAACAGCTTTAGTGATTTGAATACAAGATTTATTTTCTTGTTGGATCATTTTGATCAGCTTTTCAATCGCCAGCTGTCCTAGCCCGATAGGCGATGAAATGCCGACCGTCGTTAGGTTAATGGAGGCGTGCTGGCTGATTTCCACATTATCGATTCCGATAATACTGATATCTTCAGGCACCCGGTAGCCAGCTGAAATATAAAAATCCATCATCTGTATGGCGATCGCATCAGTGGCAGCGAATACCGCTGTCGGTTTTTCCGAACGTTGTTCCAACTTCAAAAAGGTTTGATGCAGCGCTTCTTTGCTCGTATCTGTGATAAAAATCTGTTCCGGATCCACTGGGACCTTGTGTTTCTGCAAAGCTTTCAAAAATCCATCGTAGCGGCCTTTGAACGTACTGATTTCCAATGGTCCGCCGATCCAGCAAATGTTCTCATGGTTTAACGACAACAAGTAATCTGCTGCTAAAAATCCTGCCTGTTCGTTATCCATCTCTACAAAATTCTTATTGCTTTTGTGCTTTCTGTTATACGTGATGAATGGAATTCCCGATTTCTCCAACTTATCAAAAGCTGGGTCTTCCAATAAAATCGAAGACAGAATGATGCCATCCACTTTATTTTCAAAAATGGAGTTATAAAGTTCCGATAGATTCTCATCATTTGAAAAATGGACATTTATTTTAAAACCGTGTTCATTTGCGTAATTAACGATTGAAGTAGTAGTGTCAACAAAAAACGGATTGTACAACGGCCCCGAAATCAACGCAATTGTATCGGTCTTTTTTTGAACCAGCGAACGGGCATTGCCGTCCGGAATATAATTCAACTCATCAATTGCGGCCATCACTTTTTTAAGCGTGGGCTCTTTCACCAAATGCGGTGTATTTAAAACCCGGGAAACGGTAGTTTGTGAAACCCCAGCATATTTTGCTACATCTTTTGATGAAACCATCGAGCACACCTGTCTTTCCAGCAGAAATTTTGTTTACTCATAGCATGTTATAGCCTTATTACTTAATATACTGAACGGCAGTGGACTTTGCTAGCGGCCATCCATGATTTCGGGAAATTAAGTAAAAGCATTCAAGATTCCTTGCTGATAAAGTGTAATTTAAAAACCGCCGCTCGCCGGAATGTCGATTCGCGGGAGCAGCGGTTTGTGCATGTTCATTTCCATTTCAACAGGCCGTTCAAGTCTTTGAAAATATAATCCGGCGGCAAATCCAGCTCTTCTACCGGCAAGTTTTTGCGGTTGATCCAAGCCGTTTGAAAACCGGAATTTTTGGCGCCTGAAACATCCCAGCCATTGGACGACATAAATAGCACTTCATGGCTTTCAATCCCCAGCTTTTCCAAAGCGTATTCATAAGAAGCGGGTGCCGGCTTAAATTGTTTGATGTCATCAATGCTGAGTACTTCCGCAAACAGCGCTTCCAGCTCGGCATGCTCGATCAAGGGATCCAGCATGTCGTGTGACCCGTTTGAAAACACCACCAGCTTTTTATCCTTCAACTGGCCGAGTACCTCCGACACTTCGGGATAAAGCGGCAAACGGAGATAGGCTTCAAGCAATTGCTGCCCGTTTTTTTCATCCGGCTCAATCCCTTGTTCTTTTAATGCATATTTTAACGCCTGATGGGTAATCGAACGCAGTGTTGCATAGTTCCCCATAAGCTGGCGCAGCAAAAAGTATTCAACCTGCTTGGCTCTCCAAGATTGGCTGATTTTTTCCCCGTATCCCGGATAAAGCTCCTCGCATTCTTTTTTGATCGCCGTTACATCAAATAAAGTGCCATAGACATCGAAAACAAAAGCTTTAATTTGGCTGCCCATTCAAAATCCTCCTTCAGCGATTGAATATTCCAAGCTTCTCACGAAAACTGCTGAAACGTGGAATATTAACCTGCTTTTTATACCCTTACCCTAATTCAGCCAACGCAGTCGGAACCGGAGATATACACAAGTAATAATCCTCCCGCCAAAAGGCAGGAGGATTCATGAAAGGAATAGTAAACTTGAAAGTGGCCATCGCCCGCCATTTGCTTTTGGGTGTTATCGTTAATAGGCAACATCGTAATGGGGTATGAATTATTGGTTTGGCGTTAGCCATCAGTGCAAATGCAAAGGAGGTTTCCTTCCATGCCTTGAAGCGGAATCTCACTTACCGCAAAATCCGTTTCTCTTTCGCTTGCTTCAGCCATTGCGGAAACTCATCCAGCATCTGATTGTACAACTCTTCATCCGTCACTTTGCTGACGTCCTGCAAATGAAAGAAGTTGGCGTTATCGATAAACCGCCCTTCCATCGTATCCAATTTTCTCAACACATCAAAATTGGCGTTGCCTAGGCCGATAAACTGCCAAAAAATCGGCTGATAAGAAGATTCAACAATGAATTTCTTGATTCCCGGCTTGCATCCTCCATCGTTGATGAATACCATAAAGACCGGTTCATCGCCAGGCTCTTCAATCGTATACTTGCGTATGACGTCTTCCATCACTTTCGGTTCGTCATTCCTGCCGAATTTATGGACTGCGTCATTCGATAAAATATTCTTTTCTACGTAACCAAGAAAGATTTCTTCTGTAGCCGCAGGCAATCTGGAAAACTCATTGTCGTAAACCCAGACATCCAAAGCGCCGTCATCATCAAACTGGCTAGCCACAGCCAGCACCCGCTCCACTACTTCCTGGACTACGCCCTGCCGGTACAAACTCCACATTGATCCTGAAATGTCTAACACTATGCCCACCTTAGCCACTACACCGGTTAAATTCTTCTTTTCCAATACAATGCTAGCCGCTTTCTTTTTCAATGAAATTGTAGTCATGCTCATACCTCCCAATATATTCCTTTCTCTAGTATAACAAGAGAAAGCCATTTTGGAACCCTTATTTTCTAAGTATTTATAATATTCGAAATTCTAACTTCAATTTACTCTTCTTCATTTGGCTATAATACGTTTTGAAATATAGCTGTCCGAGAATGTTGAACCTCGTAAAGTGGAAAAAACGATCTTTTCCGTGTCGTTAAATATATAAGAAAAGCATTCTGCATTGCGCAGAACACTTCCCTATCCGTAACAGTAATTCAATTCGCATATGTTTCTGCCGCATACTAAAATGCCGTTTTTTCTTTGTTTATGGAGTTGAACAATTGCGCTGCCTGTCCGGTGGGGCTGATTTCCAAGAAAAAGAAGCATCCGTCACCTGTGGTCCGGGAGTTTTTCGAGTACATTTCAGCCCACGCACCTATTTGATGAGCACTAAACGAAAAGAGCTTCTAAAGGATGCCTTGCACCTTTTAGAAGCTCTTTTTATTTTAGCTAGTTGTTGCAATTTAAACTTTTAGCTTAAAACAATTCCTCAATCAATTCATCAATTTCATCATGGATGCCCTCGAACGCCGGCTCTCCTGCAATCACCATCACGTACGTTTCAGAACCTTCTTTGCGGAACAATTTACGCAAGGTTTTGATGGCTGCGCCTTTATTGCCGAGCTTCATTTCGCAGAGGGCCAGCTCGTAAATGGCCGGCTGAAAGTCTTTTTCCTGCTGCGTCAGCGGCATTAGGATCGCATGAGCTGCTGGCGCGTTGCCTAAGGTCAACTGGCTTTGCGCGCGGGCAAGCTGGATCCATTCCGGAATCTCCACTTCTTCCGGGATGCCCGCGATAAACGCTTCCACATCCCCTGGCCGCTGTTCAGCCAATGTCTGCATAACCAGGGTATGGGTTTCGGCATTGAACGGTTCCAAACGGAGGGCCTGTTCGTACTTCTCCAATTCCTCTCCGTCTCTTTCAAGGTTCCCCAACAGCTCGGCCCATATCGTCAACACCAATGCATCAGCAGGCTGCCTTGCATGGAGTTGTTTTGCCAGATCGATGGCTTCTTCCAGAATTTTAAGCGAGTCTTTTTCGACCGCTAATTGCGCCATGGCTTGCAGCTGCATGACAGCGGCTTCGTAATGGCCGGTGCGTTTGACGAATGGCTTCAATTCATCGATGGCTTCTTTGGCCATTCCACGGCTTAAGCAAAACGCGCCATGCCGCATGACCGGCAACTCGTTTTCCGGAATCTGTTTGGCGGCTTCATCGTACAACGCAAAAACATGGGAAATCACCCGCAGCCTCTGCGCTTTGTGGAAGAACCTGCCGATCACGCCTTTTCTTGGCTGCTCTTCCGCCTCTTCCATTTCTTCGGTTTCGGTAAACCACAGCGCCAGTTCGTCGGCACAAAACGTTTGGGCCAAGCCCAATTGTTCGCCGCGCAGCCGCTTTTTCAGCCACTTATTGATTTCATGGGCTTTGCCCAGCTGGGCGAGAATCCGGATGTATTCACCGTACAATCTTTCGTCTTCCGGCCGTTCTGTGATCAACTCTTCCAGTAAAGCCACTGCGCGTTTAAAGTCGCCTCTTCTTGCGCAGAATTGCACATGCTGGTAACGGGAAGGAAACGCGCCTTTGACCGCTTTTGCCTGTCCAAACAACGCTTCCGCTTCGTCGAACTTGCCTTCTTTTTCTGCGCAAAATGCTTTAGCGGCAAAAAGCCATTCTTCCGGCACTTGCCCGGACACTCCTTCAAGCGTTTTTGAAATCGCAGCGACGGCTTCTTCTGTTCTCGCGAGCTCAAACAGCTCATCGAATTCAAGCTCCAACGGATCGTTCTGCAAGATGAACAACGCCGTGGCAAACGCCCGCGGAAAGTCCTCTGCTTCGGTATAGGCATGCATAAGCGCTTCCCGCACCGCCGTATTTCCAGGGTCGAGTTCCGTGCTTCGAAGAAACTCTCGGATACCTGCTTTAAAGCGTTCCGCTTCCACTTCCAATAAACCCAGCTGGAAATGCGCTTGCGCATTCGGTGCTTTATCAAGCGCCTGTAAATAGAGCTTGCGGGCAAACCCACTATTGCCGGCTTGTTCATGCAATTGCCCTTCATAACACAGCAGCGCTGCACTGGCTTCAGCATGGCGCATTTTTTTGAATTGATTGAGCACGCGGTTCCGGAACAGCGGATGTTCACCGAACTCCATGTATTGCTGCGCGATGTCTTCGTAGTCCTCCAATTCCCGCTTCTCAAGCCCTTTTTCCATTAATGCAACCGCTTGCTGCTGGCCGGCGTATTCCGGCCATTCTTCCCAAAGCATCGTTGCCGACCGGATGAAAAATCCGGTGTCCCCTTGATCCGTGTAGCTCGCCAAAAACGCCACCGCATCATCAAATCGCTGCTGCTTTACCAAGCTATGGGCGATATACGTTACAGCAAACAAGTCTTCCGGGTCGAGTTCGAGCGCTGTCCGGTAATCCGTTTCCGCCGCAGCGAATTGTTCCTTGGCCATCGCTATATGTCCGCGGTAGACGTGCAGAACATCTTTCTCTTCAGCCTGCAGGATGCCTCGATTGACAATGGCCATCGCAGGCTCCCATTTTTCGGCTTCCATGTAGATCTCCGCAATCCGCAGATACGCATACGGCCGTTCCGGAGCCATTTCAATATAGCGTTCAAAATGTTCGATCGCTTCCGCTTCCTCACCGAGTGCGAGCAGGCATCGGCCGATCTCGTAGACGAAATAGCCGTCCTCCGGAAATTCCGCGCTCAGTTTCCGGAAACGCTCCAACGATTTTTCGTAAGCCCCGGACTCATACTGGATCAAACCATGCGTAATCTGTGCGTAAATATCCGACGGCAGCTGGGCAAGCGCAATCGCCGACCATTTGTACGCCTGGAACAATTTGCCGACTTCCATATAACAGCGGGCAAGATGGCTGTAAGCGGCTGGCTGGTAATGATCCAGCTCGATCGACTGCTTCAAATAAGGGATCGCCCGTTCCTGGCTGTCCTGGCTCATCAGGATTACGCCTCTCAAAAACAGTGCATACGGGCTGTTCTTTTCATTGACCACAGCAAGGCTGGCCAACGCATCCGGCATTTCGTCTTTCTGGTAATGCATGTGGGCCGTCAACAGCGCCAGTTCTGCATCCTCGCTTCCAAGGTCCTGGCGCAGCCTCTCCACCCATTCAGCGTGCAGCGCTTTCGCCCGGTCTGAAAACAAAATCGAAATGCCGACCACCGCCGCGTAGCGTTGTTCTTTATGTTCTTGCAGAAAATCGATAAATGCCTCGCTCTCGCCTTCGCCTTCTTCATCCAGAAACTCATACAAGCGCTCGAAGAAACGGTGCTCCCCCTCATCAAGCAGCGCCAATAAATGCATTTGTTCTTCTTTGACGAAGACCATGCTGAGCGAATCGGTCAGCTTATAGGCGTCTTTCATTTCCGCATAAGGCACAAAGAACGGCGACTGGTCATTCGGATCCTGGATCAGGAGCGTTTGCAGCCGGTCGTCATAGCCGACCACGACTTGGACGTGCGCGTTATTTTCGACCATCATGCTGAGCAGCACCGGTACGCCCGCATCGATCATCTTTTTATAGACGTCCACAGTGCCTTTAAAGTACTGCGCCCGCAAGCCGAGCGACTCCATATACTGCATGGTGGTGCGAAGTTTTGAACCCGTCACATCAAAGACATGCGTGGCGATTTCGTCTTGGCCGATGTCCATGCCGAAAGCTTCAAGCATGATCGACAACGAAGCCGGCACACAATAATCGAGCTTCTGGAGTTTCGGCGTCAGCTCCAGTTGCTTGCGGTTTGCGCCGCGCTGGATTGCCGTCTTGCCGTATATCGTTTTTTCCAACACCTCTTGATGGCCTTGGATCCAAGCATCCAAGTCATCCCATTTCTCCAATTTATACAAGCATTCCGCCGTTAAGTATGCATAATATTCACGGTTGACGTGAAATGGATTTTTCGAGTTGATGTCTTCCATAAGATCAATCGTTTCTTCGTAACGGCCGAGCAGAAACCGCCTTTTCACCTGCTCCATCCAAAATGACCAATTGTCCGGATACGCGGCTTGCCCCGAAACCAGCATGTCCAAAGATGCCTCTTGCCGGCCCATCACCGATAAATGGTCCGCCAGCAGCAGGCGCACATACTCTTCGCGCTCTTTGGAGTCATCCGCTAACGCATCCGTTAAAACGCGCTCCGCCTTGACCCATTCTCCGCCGTGCAAGTAATAGAAAGCCTCCAAGTCCGGCCATAATACACCCTGCGCTTCGCTGATTTTCTCCAGCTGCTCTTTTGCTTCCGGCAACCGGTTCAACTGGCAGAATACCCGAAACAGCAGTGTATGCGCTGAAACCCGTTCTTCCACCGTATAAGCCGTATCCGCGACCTCTTGAAGCCGTGCGCCCATGCGCTCTTCCGCTTCCAAACTCTTGCCGTTCTCCAACAGCCGCGTGCAATGCCAGGCAAACGGCCGCAGCGTTCCGAAACGCTTATACGCATGCGTCGCCAGCAAATTGCTGTATTTATATAAATCCATTTGATCCGCCAGGCGGATCAAGCGATAATAATCGTCTTCCGTTTTCAGTTCTTCCAACCATTCGCGCAGGCGGCTAATTGATCGTGCGTCCCAGAGTTCACGAATCGCTTCGATTAATTGGCTGGCTGTCTTTATGTCATTTGCGATCATTTTCTCCCCAACTCTCATTTCTTGCTATCCCCTTTTTATTCAGTTGATTTATTATATTCTGGAAAATTCTAGGGCGCAATAGGTTTTCAAAGCATTCTAATCATTTTCGATATATTTTCATCACTGTCCAGATGATTTCTGTGTCCTAAAAAAACTCAACACAAATTCAATAATTGAAAAAAAACAAAAAAATCCCGCTCCGGCTTATAATCCACGCGGAGCGGCATTGCATATTTGAAAGATCTCGTATATCTTGATACCTTTCTAGATTCTGCGTCTCCAAAGATAAACAGCTCCCCCGAACAGTGAAATAACACTGATCATCAGCGATTTCCAGAAATGCGGCGGGCGGTAAGTGAGGATAATTTCGTTAAGCCCCGGAGCTGCCGGCACCGCAAGAAAAGCGTAATTCGCTTCTAACACCTCCGCTTTTTCCCCATTCACTTCCGCTGTCCAGCCGATTTCATATGGCACCGGCAGAACGATAAATTGATCGCCCTCCTCATTGGAGTAATCGGCCCGAATGCGGCTGCCGTTCCATTCGAAGCTATTGCCTTCCTTCGCTTTGCTTGCTTCAGCGCGCAGCAGGTCATAAGGCTCTTCGTAGACAGCGAGTTCGGTCAAATTGTAAGTTCCCTGCGGGAGCCGAATTCGAACTGTGTCGTCTGCTGGGACACGGATGGTCAAATCATCAACAAATGTTTTATAAATGGAAACATTCGACTTTCTCGATGTTTTGTATGAGTTGATGTGCAGCGTAAACCTTTGATTTTCCGCAAGATTGAACAGATTCATCGCAACGTATAAATCACTTTGTGCCGGGACAGAATCTTTAAGCACCAGGTCGATGCCGCCTGATTCGCCCGTAACGTCAAGAATGCCATCTTCAAACGACGCATCTACTCCGATGATATCAATAGCCAATTCTTCAGGTTCCTGCGGCAATTGTGCCTGCTCTTCCGGATTTATCAAAACGACGCCCGACAGCATGGCGTGTTCACGGCGGAGCACAGGTTCAGCGGCAAGGCTTTCTTCGCTATAGGCATTGGAAGTTGAACGCAGGAAAGGCAGCGGCAGTTGATTTTCGTAGACAATATAATGTTCCGATGTCAGGATCGGCTCAAAACCGGCAGGCACATTTTCATCATCACGGGAAAGGATGGCATAATTCCCCAGCAGCAAGCTATGCAAATTAGCGCGTTTGCCGAGTGTTGCATAACGGCTGACACTTTCACGACCCATATCGATTTCCAATTCACTCAGGTAAAAGTGCAGCACTTCCTCGTTCAAAATACTGGAATAGGCACTTAGCCCATGAAAATCCTGGACCATCGGCGTATTATTCCGAATCCCTTCCATCCAGTCGATGCGGTAAAAAGGAAACGCCTCCCGTTCCTGTATTTCCGAAAGAAGCGCTCTAATTTCCGGATCATCGTACTCTTCGCTGGTGATATATTGTTCAGAAACCTCTTCTGTATTGCCGCTTTTTACAAGCAATAAATACTGAAAACCGTTCGCTAAAACCAGCAGCGTAAAGACAATAAAAGCCACAGCCTCGGCCCTTTTTGAATGGTCCCAGATTGCCCGCAGCAGCAGCATAAAAGTGAATAACGCCGAGCCGAGTATGCCAAGGAACAGCGGCATCTGGATGCTTACGCCCTCTTCTGCAACAGCCTGCAGAAACTGATACGCTGCCGCAAGAAAGGCCAGCGCCATCACTGCAATCACTGCAGCCTGCCCTTTTATCGAATTCTTTTTGACAGCCAAAGCAAACAGCACAAAAATCAGCAGCGTACCGCTTACAGCTCCAAAAATAGTGAACGGCTGAAGCGGCAGCCTTTCGTCCGCCAAAGCAAACAACCCATAGACAAGCAGCGCCATTCCGCCGGCAACCGTGAAATCTTTCAGTTTCAGCAATGCCAGCTGGCTGAAACCTGCCGCCACAGCACCCCCAGCCGTAAATGAGAGAAAGTATTCCCAGCGGTATTGCGGTGCAGAAAAGCCGTTAAAGACACTGGCGATTTGCGGACTGTAATGGAGCACGATGCAAAACAGCACAAGTGCGGCATAAAAACGAAATGCAGGATCCCGAAAAAATGGGAAAGCAAACACCATACCCACGAACGCGGCTGGCAAAATGAAATAGCTGCTCGTGAACAAAATGTTATCGTGGAACGCCAGCCATTCGCTGTCATGGACATACGCCGGACGATGGTTGTTTAAAAAGCCATACAGCGCAGGAACAAAAGAGACTGCACTGATGCCGGCACCGATCAGTCCGCTGAGCAGAAAAAGAATGACCGCGTTGCTCTTTTTGAGTTCCTTTTCCTCAAGCGGCATAAAGAGACGAAACAAAATGTAGATGCCCGCAAGCAGAAAATTGATATAGGCAAAATAAAAATTATCAATCATCGATATAGCGACAGCAGCGATAAACCACCCTGGGCGCTTTTCACGAAAAACTTTTTCTATCCCAAATATCAGCAGCGGCAACCATAAATAGGCATCTGCATAAAATTCCCAGTAAACAGCGTGGCGAAAATACATGCTGGATAACCCATAAACAGCTGCTCCCAGAAATGAAGGAACTTGATCGAATTTCATATAACGGAAAACAAGGTAAGCGATAAAAAGTGCCGCTGCAAGCCTTGCGATATTGATGAATACCGCTGCATGCGCCCAGAATAGGAGGTCAGGTTCTGCGATAATGCCGGAAAGTTCCAATAGGTAAAAAATCCCGACTGTCAGTGCAAAGACAATCGACGTGGAGAAATAATAGGCCAGGCCGCTGTATGTATCGCCGCCCAAGCCGAAAAAAGGCGAATAGAAAAATTCACCTGAAGTGTATTGCTCATAAAGCATCGACTTAAATGGCAGCATCTGCGACAACCCGTCATTGGGTCCAAGCATAAAGCGGCTGCCTGTCCATTCCACCAGATAGACAGCGTGTGCGGCGATGCTTAAAAAAAGACAAAGAACTGCAATGCGAATGAACGGAAGATACTTTTTCATAAGTCACCTTCTTTATGGTAAAAGCGGATGCTTTCTTTATTCTGCATAAGTGACTTGCAATCCTTTTTTTCGCTTCCAGAAAAAGACAAAACCCAGCCCGAGAAAGCATCCACTTTCTCGGGCTGGGTTTCTGTATGCTCAACGCGGTTTTAGGATTGTGCAGCTTCCATCTCCCTGCGCCATCTTACTGCTTCCCGCTCTTCAATCCCTTTTTCCAGCTTTTCATCCCAGCTTTCGGCTGCGGTATTCCAGACACGGGCGTAAAAAAGGTCCTGCTTCTGGTCGTATAATTGAAATTCGATGCACGGAATATGTTCAACCGTGTGCTCAATGCAGCTGGATATATCAGCTACGATGATCTGAAAACCCTGTTCATCGGTTTCCTGCGGCCTATTGGCGAGAACCTTTTGGATGCGTTCCTTTTTCACGGTGCCTTTCACGGCATAGCGATACGGTGAGAGCGGTTCCTGCGCATCCAGCGTTTCGCTGTCAACCACTAAACGGTAGTCATCATGGACGCTGCTGTAGACAATCTGCGCTTCCTCCGGCTCCATCTCTTCTTCAAAAATGCCTTTTTCCAGATAGTCATGCCCTTTCGCCGTCAGCCCATAGCCTTTCTTGCCGAGCCCGATCAAACCGGTGCGCTCCATCTTCTCGATCGAGTCGCTGATGAAAAGCTCTTCCACAAACAGCATGTCGGCCAGTGTGGCGGCTCGGCGGATGTCCCGTTCCTGGAACGCGAACAACAGCATTTTCATCAAGATGTCCATTTTCAAGCGCTTGACGCGGCTGATTTTCACATCATACAACACGACCGGCAGCTTCCATACGTGTACTTTTAAAACGGTGACATCCGGATTTTCCGCGGCAGTCAACCGCAATTTCTCGATCAGCTCTTCCACGCCTTCACCTCCTGCTGCTTTCTAACGCCTTCAAGCCATCTTTCTCTTTGACGACATTGAGCACGTGCTGGTACATCGCTCTCGTATCGGCCTGCTTGGCGCGCTTGGTGAACATGTCCGAACTGCCGACCAGCACAAGCAATTCCTTTGCCCGCGACAACGCCACGTTGAGGCGGCGGTAATCTTTTGCGAAGCCGATATCGCCGTGTTTGTTGTCGTTATTGCGCACCATGCTCAAGACGATGATGTCCCGTTCGCTGCCTTGGAACCTGTCCACCGTTCCAGTCCGCACCGCCAAATGCGGCAAGCGCAGCTCCTGGTCAAGCATGCGTTGCAGCCGTTTGACTTGTTCGCCGTAAAAACTGATGACGCCGATGCTTTTCAGCTCGTGCGCCGCCATCCGCCCTGCCCGTTTCGCTTCTGCGGCGGCATCGTTCATTTCCACCAGCAACGCGCGGATTTCCTGCAGTTCGGCTGCATTGTACAGGCTTTTGCCGCCGCTCATGCGTTCTTCAAACGACGCCGGTTCGTTCGGCACATCGATCCACATGAGGTGATTGTTTCTTGAAACCGTTTTCGATTCCAATAAATGATCGCGCTCTGCATCGGAATCCGCAATGCCGCATTGCAATTGGTCGTTTTCCAATTTGTAGAATGGCGAAATGGTTTCCATGATGTCTTCGTGCATACGGTATTGGATTGCGAGCATCGTCTTGTTGCTGTCCGGCAAGTTCTTGTACAGCCGCTCGAACAGCGACTCGGCAAGCAATTTCTCGAGCTCCCGTTTTTCTTCGAAGCCGCTATTGTCTTTGATCATTTCCTCAAGCGTCTCTTCCAAGGTGTCGTTGCCGAGCAAAGGCGGCAATTGATGATGGTCGCCGACGAGGATGATTTTCTTGCCTTTCAGCATCGGCAGCAATAATTCCGGCGGCGTCGCTTTCGACACTTCATCGATGATGACCACATCGAATTCCGGGTAATTGTCGATGAAATCCTTGCGCGCGGACGCGACACACGTCGTGCCGATGACGTTCGCGTGCTTGATGTACATTTTCCGGATTTCATCCAGATCGTGTTCGTTCGCCCCTTCCAGTAAATCCAGCCATTTTTTCTGGATCGACTGCAGCATCGGCAAATCTTTCATTTCCTGTTTCAGTGACTCCCGCGCAAACGACAAACTGGCAAGCTGTTTCGCCGTCCGTTCGTACTCTTTCTCCGGAGTGGAAGAAAGGATGTCGTGCAACGATGCAGCGCCTTGTTCATGCCCCGCGATCGCCTCATCAACCCGTTTAATCTCGGCATCCAGTTCTGCGATCCGGACCTTATTTTTCTCTAGTGCTTCGGACTGCTCCAAGTGTTCATTTTGGTGTTTTTTCAAGCGTTGGCCCGCTTCCGCGTACGCGGCCTGTTCTTTTTCAAGCGTATCCAGCTCGGCGTTGCACTGGCGGATTGCGGCTCCAATGTCTGCTGGAATCTCACCCGCCGGTTTCAATTGCCGGCAGCGCTGTTCGAGCGGCGCCATCGCTTCGCGGGCTTGTTCCAGCCGCTCCAGCCATTTTTGCTCGACCGCTTTGTATTGCTGCAGCTGCTTTTCAAGCTGTTCGCTGAGCGCCTTTTTCAAGCCCTGGAACGCACGTTTTGAATCTTCCACATACGCTTCCGCCGTTTTCAGCTTCGCACCTCTGCGCCAAATATTGTTTTGGCGCTTGTATAAACCGGTCAGTGCTGTTTTCAAGACGGCTGGATCGTTGCGCTGCGCCGTTTTCAACACCCTCCGCAGCTTCTCCATAAAGCCGTCGATTTCTGCCGAAGTGAACGCTTCCGGTTGAGACAGCGCCCCTTCTTTGACGTCAGCAACCGCAATCCCAAGGGGTGCCGCAGATTTTTCGACGTATGCAATCGCAGCCGTAATCGTCTCGTTGTATTGATTGAGCTTTGCCCATTCGTTCATCTTTTCGCGGTTTGTTTCCAGCTTGTTGAGCCCGTAGGTAATAGAAGGAACTTCCTCAATCTTTTGCTCCGCCATCAGCTGCAGCAAGCCGTCCACTTTCTTGACGGTTTCCAGCACGCCCTGCGCCATTTGTTTTTTGCTGACAGCAGTTGCTGCCTGCTCACGCTGTGTTGCAAGTTCTGCTGCGCCACGTTCTTTATCCTTCAATTGCTCCGCGAGTCCATTGAATTCAAGTGCATTTTTCAGCTCGCCGACTCTAGCCGAAAGTCGCTGCTTCTCGCCTTCGAACCACTCATCATTCTTCGCATTGCCCGCCACTTCCGAATCGCTGCGCATCAATTCTTCGAGCCTTTGGAGCGTTTGCGCCAGTTCATCGCTATGCTGAACCGCTTTGTCCTTTTGAATCCCGAAGGCTGCCCGCTTGTTTTGTGCTTCTGCCACGGATGACTGCAGTTCGCGGTGCTGCGCTTGCGCTTTCTTTTTGTCTTCGATGGCCGCCGCAAAACTCTCGACTACGGGCTCAAGCTCGGCATACGATTTCTCATTCGTCGCCATTTCGCTTGCCAGTTGCGGTTCACGCTGCTGACGTTTTTCATACTGGGCCGTGATTTCTTCCAAGGTATGGTCTTTCCAATACTGGCCGACGTTTTCTTCGATGAATTTCTTGCCTTCTTCTTCGATGCTCTCGGTGCGGCCCACACGGAGAATCCGGATATCCTTGTTCGCGAGCAGGCGGCCGAGCGCATTGTCCACCGCCAAATTCGATTGCGATGCGACAAGCGTCCGCAAGCCTTTTCGGGCATTCTGCAGGCAGATCTCGGAAATAACCGTCGTCTTGCCAGTCCCCGGAGGACCTTGGATGACGTACAAATCTTCTGCTCGCATTGCGCCAGACACCGCTTTTTGCTGGAATTCATTGAGCCGGTTGTGGAACGCCAGATTTTCTGGCGCCTGGAGCGGCTTCACGGGCGGCTTTTCCTCGAAAAGAATGCGATCGAGGTTCGGATTCACCGCGAGCCCTTTCTCTAAATTCCCAAAGCCTTGGCGCAGCCGCCTGATTTGGCTGAGCGCCGCGAAATTGCTGAACACCACTTCTTTTTTATCGAGCGCAAGCGCGCGTTCCCGTACTTGCTTGACCATATGGTTTTGGAGTTCGACTTCGATTGTGCGGTTTGCCGCTTTGATGACGGTACCGACGTCGCCGGTAATTCCGGTCAACCGGACGGTCAGGTTTTTCAGCGTTTTCCATTCCGCATCTTTCAGCTGGCACCCCGTCAACGTGATGCGGCTGAAGTCGTGGCTGAACGCCAGTTTGGAATAGGCCGTCTTGATGTCCGGAATGTCCATGCCGCGCTCCTGGATCTTCAAATAGCCTTCCCAGCTGCCGATGCGTTTTTTCACGTAATCCGAACTTTCCTTCGCCGGCTTCATGCGGTTGATCAAATTGAGCAAAGCAGCCGATGCCGGTTCGCGGGATTGATCAAAAGAGATTGTCTCCTCGCGCTGCCAGTTCGTACCAAGCGCTTGGTACGCTTTCCGCAGCGTCAAATTCGTCACCAGCAATTGCTGGTTTGTAAAAATGCCGTGCACGACAAGCGCGCCGTCGAGTTTTTTCCCTGCCAGCCGCAGTGTTTCAGCGCCGCCGAAGATCAGCGCCACCGAAAGCGAACCGTCGCCATTTGACGGATAGCGTTCAATGAACACCTGAAACGGTTTTTCGCCAACAAAAAATGAGCGTTCGCTGATGCCGAACCCTCTCATCTTTTCTTTCGCGGTATTGGTCAACCGCAATGCTGTTCTGTATGTTGCTGTATGTGTCCGTACCATTTAATCACCTGTTCTATAAAACTGAAAAATGTATGCCTGAAAAGTTTCTACCTCATCATATCATCTATTATCGGAGAGGATATTCCTTAATGATGAACAAATTGAAAAAGCTTCAGAATTCCGGCATGAGCTGAGGCGTAATGCCGCGATTCAAACTCTTAAAATGGGGTATAGAACCCCATACACAATCACCAAAATTCAATTTCAGAGGAGGAATACAATGCATTATCAACTTAACCTGCATTTATCCCGTGAGAAAAAGGATTATTTTTGGCTGTTCAGGAGCGAAGAAGATACAATCGGCGTTTTCAATGAAGTCATACAAACCTTCCAGCAATACGAGCCGCCCAATGCGGAAGCTTTCATGGAGGAAAAGCAGCACGAAATCGATGAGACCGGGAAAAGCAACACCGTTCAGATCGAAGTTGTTAAAGCGGATAAAGAAGCTATAATCCGTTCTGCTTCTTATAACGGAATGTGGTACGATGACAAGCATTTCCAGGATATTTACTCCACATTGACTGACAAACTTGGAAAACCGGAAGAAGAATCGACAGTGTAAATGCGGTGGAATTTCACGTGGTACAAATAATCCCCTCCGGGCAGATTTTACTGTTCGGAGGGGATTATTTGTATTGGACAGAATACTAAATGTGGAATGAAAAATATTATTCTTTCGCGCTCTTCAAAACGGATTAAACAGGGTATAGAACTTTATACTTAATCGGCAGATTCGATTTCCCTAGGAGGATTACGGTGCATTATCAACTTAATTTGCAATTATCGCGTATGAATAAGGATTATTACTGGTTGTTTAGAAGCGAAGAAAACACCATCACCGTTTTCAATGAAGTGCTTGAAACGTTTAAGCAATACGAACCGCAAAATGCATTTGCATTTATGCAGGAAGCACAACGCGAAATTGAGGAGACCGGCACCAGCAACACGGTCCACATCGAGGTCGTCAAAGTGGATAGAAAAGTCATCATCCGCTCCGCTTCCTATAACGGAATGAGTTACGACGACCGCTATTTCCAGGAAATCTACAACATTCTGACCGAACGGCTTGGCGTACCGGAAGAAGAAACTGCTGTGTGAAATTTGTGTTGATAATAAAATCCCCGCCAGACAGAAAATTTCTGTCTGGCGGGGATTTTTCTTTTAATCTTTTTAGTTCTTATATTCTGTACTAATAACCCCTAAAATCGTCCCCAGCACTTTCCCCTTGAACGCATCCGGCACCGACTGGCCATTCGGGTCCTTGTAATACAGAACCTGTGACTCTTCAATATACGTAAAGCCCATCCCCGTCAACTTTTCCACAAGCGATTTTGGCAATTCGCTGCTGCCTGTCAGTTGTTCAAAATACGGAGTTACATAAACCGAAACGTCCACATCGTCCAAGCTCGATTCCAGAATGAACAAATCCGTATCACTTTTCACAATCCATTGGCCTTTTGAACTGATCGCCAATTGCGCACGTTCCAAACCGGAAATGCCGTTCAAGTTAACGCCGAAAATCTGATTGATCAAATTGCGGTTCTCCGCTCCGCTCAACGTGTAATCATATTCCTTGATATATCGGTCCATCACTGCGTTTTTCGTCAGCCCCATGATGCGTGCATCCTGCTCAGTAGAAGACGGATCTGCATTAAATGAAGCACGCAAGCTTTCCATAACAGGCTCCGGATAAATAGCCAGCTTCGAACCGTAATCATTTTTCGACACGATATCGAGATCAATACCAAAGATTTCTTTCACCGCTAAGCGGACTTCATTGCCTTTTACTTTTTTGCCAAACGAAATCAAGTAACGGTCCATTGCCTCCGTTTTAGGCATTTGCTCGATGGAGAAATCCGACGGCTTGATGGTCATGCTTTCTTCCAGCGCTGCCATTACTTTCTTCGAATACTTGGCTTCCTGTTGAGCCTCATAAGCCTGCGGGTTAGAATAGGCCGATGCATCTGCTGCAAATGCATTTCCGGCTCCTCCCGTCAAAGCTACGCTTGTCATCATAGTGATTAAGACCACTTTTTTCGTCATTGCGTTGAATGGGATTTTCACGTTCATTCCTCTTTCTGGTATCTGGATTTGGAAGTAAATAGATTATTCGCCTCAGAGTAATCATTACTATTTATTACTTTTCCTTTATATTACAATAATTAAATCTTATAGTCTATAAACCATTTCTAGTTAAATAGGTCCCCTTCAGCTCCCAACTTCTTCTTTATACCGCACTTTTCACAAAAAAATTCCTTCCTTAAACAATAAGAAACCGCCACTCCCTAGACATTAATATGTCGGGAGCGGCGGTTTCTGCGGTATAAATTATCGTCACTAGCAAGAATCATTTGTTTCTAGAAACAGGACGGGCATCTTCATTTGCGCCGCTCTCCTCAATATTCGGCTCACCAGCTATCTCAATCCCAGTCTCTTCTTTTATAATGAAGAATGATTTAAATACAACGGCGGCAAGTGCTGCTCCGATAAGAGGAGCAGCAAGGAATACCCATACTTGTGCCAATGCATCGCTGCCGGCAAAAAAGGCAGGAGCCAAGCTTCGCGCGGGATTGACAGACGTGCCAGTCAACGGAATTCCGATAAGATGGACAAGCGTCAGCGTGAATCCGATCACGAGCCCGCCCATATGAGAAGTTGCCTTACTTGATGTCACACCGAGAATGGCCAATACAAAGATGAAAGTAAGAACCACTTCGACGGCAAGTGCACCAGCCAGATTCAGGCCGACCGCACTCAAATCCCCGTAGCCGTTGGCACCATACCCCTCCAGGCTTGTAGAACTGGCGACAAGAAAGCCAAGGAAAGAGCTGCCGGCAAATGCCCCTATTATTTGGGCAATGACGTAGCCCCCAAACTCTTTAGCGCTGAGGTTCCCTGACATCCAAACCGCCAGCGAAACTGCAGGATTCACATGGCATCCCGAAACATGGCCAATGGCATAAGCGCCTGCCACAATTGAAAGCCCGAAAGCCAATGCAATGGCCAGAACCCCCAGGAATCCTATGTCCGTTCCTCCTGTATATCCACCCAAAACTACAGCTGTACCCGTTCCCAAAAATACTAAAATAAAAGTGCCGATAAACTCTGCCAAATACTTTTTCATTTTCATCTTCTCCTTTATGGGATAGTTTTCAATCGAAAATAATAAAAGATGAATTAGTTATTTAAATATTCAAAATACTTTATCATATAAAATTGTTAATTGAAACCCATATTTTATTAATTTATTCAAACTGCTATGGACAACATCAAGCAATTTTAAAGCGGATTAAAAAACCGCCGCTCCCTTCGACGTGAATACGTCGGGAGCGGCGGTGTACGAGCTATTAATTTCGTTATTCATTAATAAACAAAAACAAATGATTCTTTCTCTCACCATCCATATTCTGATTGGACTTATCACTAAAATCAATCCACTTCACTTTTTCGGAGCGCTGTTTGATTTTCACATGAAGTTCGTCTTCAATGTCCGTGAGCAGTGAGACAACTTGATCGTAAGGTAATTTAAAATGATTCATGGCCAAGTTGATGGGAGATTCCGTCAGCACCAGGCTAAAGAACTCATCTGCTGTTGTAGCCTTTTCAGCCAGGGCATCTTCAGCCTCTGTGATGAATTCATATAGTTTTCTTTTTTCTTCTGGAAGTCTGCTCACTTCACTTCTCCGTAAAAAGTCCAGCAACCGTTCATTCATTTCTACCCCACCCTTGCACGTTTGTTCTTATTCTATCATTTTACCAGCTTGCTTTTTTAATGCCAGGCAATTGGCCTTTGTGGGCTAGTTCCCGGAATGCAATCCGCGACATTTTGAATTTGCGCATGAAGCCCCGAGGGCGGCCGGTCACTTCGCAGCGGTTTTTCAAGCGCGTCGGGGAGGAATTCCGCGGCAGTTTGTTCAATGCTTCGTAATCGCCTTTGTCTTTCAGTTCTTTGCGGAGATCCGCATAATGTGCCACCATTTCCCGCTGCTTTTGGTCTTTTACCACTTTTGATTTTTTCGCCATATTATCTCTCCTTTAAAAGTAATCATTACGCTTTAAAAATTCGTAAAAAATTTTTATTTCGTTTCTCGGTGCAAAGTAACCTTTTTGAGACGCGGGCAGTATTTTTTCAATTCGATGCGTTCCGGGTTATTGCGTTTGTTTTTCGTCGTACTGTAATTGCGGTCGCCTGTTTCTGTACAAGCCAATGTAATGTTAACGCGCATGTTCCAAGTCTCCTCCTTCCGTTTCAAGTTCTTCGTAAAACGCTGGCAAAGGATCGTGAAACTCCTGCCAGTCCATCGCCATTTCTTCTTCGGTCAGCAGGCAGTTTGTTAAATCTTCCGTTATGGCTTGCTGGTCCATGCCGATGCCAATCAACACGAGTTCCGTCATCTTCACTCCGTAATCCAGATCCCATGCCCCTGCCCGCTCAATGCTCAACGACGGACCTGCCTGGGAAAGCAGCACCGCAACATCGTCCCGTGTGGCGATCCATAAAAAGCCTTTTGCGCGGACCACTTCTACCGGCCATTCCATAATCCAGTCCATCAGCCGCTCGGGATGGAATGGCTTGCTGCTGCGGAAGACAAATGAGCTGATACCGTATTCTTCCGTTTCGGGCACATGTTCCTCGTTCAATTCTTTGATCCACCCTGCGCTTTGGCTGGATTGTTCATAGTCAAAGCGTTCTGTATTCAGTACTTCCTCTAATGCGATTTCCGAATACTGCGTGCCGATGATTTTGGCATCCGGGTTCAGGCGCTTCAACACGCCCTTTAATTCCTCGGCTTTTTCTTTAGAGATCAAATCCAGTTTATTGATGACCAGGACATTCGCAAACTCAATCTGGTCAATCAATAAATCCGCGATTTCCCTTACATCATCTTCCGCCACCGCTTCTTTTCGCTCAAGCAGCGTATCGCCGGAAGCAAAATCCGCCCAGAATCTCGCAGCATCGACCACAGTTACCATCGTATCCAGTCGGCAAAGCTGCGACAAATCGATTGCCAGGTTTTCATCCAAATACGAAAACGTCTGCGCCACCGGAACCGGCTCACTGATGCCGGACGATTCGATGACAATATAATCGATCGAGCCCAGTTTCACGAGCTTTTCCGCTTCAACAATCAGATCTTCCCGCAGCGTGCAGCAAATGCAGCCGTTTTGCATCTCCACCAACTTTTCTTCAGTCCGTGAAAATCCGCCTTGTTCCACTAAAGATGCATCTATGTTCACTTCGCTCATGTCATTGACGATGACCGCCACTTTCAGCCCGTCGCGATTATGTAAAATATTGTTCAGCAGCGTCGTCTTGCCAGCACCTAAATAGCCGCTCAAAACCGTTACTGGAATTCGTTGATCCATCCATTTCGCTCCTTCCAAGTAAATAATAAATTCTTAAATAGTAATGATTACGTTTTAAAGCATATAAGATTTAATAAAAAACTGCAAGTGTTTCTGTAAATTATTACTGGATTTCCTTACAAAGGCAGGGTGAATCATGCAAAATGACAAACAATTTATAATTGAAAACAAAAGAAATTACCACTTCAAAAAACATAGGTGGATCGCGAGACAGCGGCTTTCAAAGCTAAATTCCGCATTCGTTCACGCAAAGAAAAACCGCCTGGGCAGAGGAATTCTCCTTCTGTCCAAGCGGTTTTAAATTAAATGATTAAGTTCGCAGTGCTGTCGTCAATTACCAAAACATCCAAAAAGCCGCCTCTCAACGCCGCTTTCAAGCTTTGGACTTTATGGGTGCCTTCCACGATGCCCACCACTTCCGGAATCTGTTTATACTCGTTGATATCCAAGCCGATGACCAGATCATTCAACGGATGCTTGATCTGTTTCCCGGATTGATCGTAAAAACGCGAACCGATGTCGCCTACAGCCCCAGCTTGCTTCAAGGACTGCAAATCTTCCTTTTTCAGATATTCCATGGTCGTCATAGTCGAATCTTCATAAGGATTACCGATACCGACGACCGCCATATCGACATTACGCCCCTCTTCCAGCACCATGGCAATATCAGCTGATTGAACCAGACGATTTTTCAACTCGGCGTTCTCGACCATAGCCGGTGCATACAGATACGAACAAGTTGTGTTCATCTTCTGTGCCAGCTGATAAGCGAGCAGATTGGAGTGGATTTCCACCAGTTTACTTCCCATTCCGCCGACCAAAGGAATAATTTTCAGCTGCTGATGTTGTTCAAACGGATATTCCTGCACAAATTTAGCCAATGTGCTGCCCCAGGAAATTCCGAGTGATTTTTTTCCGTTGATATTTTTGGAGATGTAGAAAGACGCGGCTTTTCCCAAAGATTGCTTGACCATCTCCGGATTTCTGCCAGCTGCCGGAACCACTATTACTTCTTTCAGCCCGTACTTTTTCTCTAGTTGGTGTTCCAGTTCCACTGTATGCGCATTTTCATCTTTAATGTAAATCTCAACAATGCCGCTTTCCCGGGCTTTGTTCAATAATTTGGAGATGACCGGGCGGGATACGCCGATTTTCTTCGCGATTTCTGCCTGAGTCAATCCTTCAAAATAATAAAGCCTTGATACTTTTACGATTTGCCTGCGCTCTTCCCAATTCATCATGAATGCACCTTCTCATTTTATTCAAACTTGAAAAGCGAATGGATGCACCGAATGAAACGCTTTCATTTATGAACAACGTTCCAATCATAATTCCAATCCAATCGCTGCCTTTACTAACCACAAGTTTCTCTTCTTCTATCTTAAGGTAGAAAGACTGCATCTGGCAATTAATGGTGAACGCCTTTTCCAATCCAGGAAGCTGCTGCTTCATACAAACTTTCTGTTATGGTCGGATGGGCATGGATCATGGAAGCAAGTTCATCCACTGTTCCTTCCAGGTGAATAAAAGCAGATGGCTCGGCAATCATTTCCGTCACATGGGGGCCGACCATCAGGACACCGAGAATCTCTCCATATTTGGTGCCGGCAATTAATTTAGTGAAGCCTTCTTTTTCATCTTGCGCCAGCGCCCTGCCGTTTCCTGCATGATCCACTTTCACCACTTTAAAATCGATTCCCCGCTGTCTCGCTTCTTCTTCTGTCATGCCGACACTGGCAATTTCAGGGCTCGTGTACACACAACGCGGTACAATATTATAGTCGATCGCCTCTTTTCCGCCTGCTGCATTTGCAGCAGCAACCAACCCTTCCGCACTGGCTGCATGGGCCAGCTGCCAACCGCCAATCACATCGCCCACTGCATAAATAGAAGGAATGCTGGTGGCCATCCGTTCATCCACTTTGACAAATGGCCCGTTCATTTCCAATTTCAATTCGGCAAAAGCGGAAGTGTTCGGCGCCCTGCCGACAGCCATCAAAATCACATCTGTTTCCAGCGCTTCTTTTTCGCCATTTTCGGATTCGACATGCACAAGCTGGCTACCATTTTGCTGTTCGATTCCCATCACTTTCGTACTTGTCAGAATTGAAATTCCTTTCTTTTTCAAGGCCTTAGCAAGAGCTTTAGATGCCTCTGGTTCTTCACTCGGCACAATTCTGCCGCCCATTTCAACGATGCTGACAGGCACATTGAGGCTCGCGAAAATACAGGCAAGCTCTGAACCAATGATGCCACCGCCTACAATGACCATCGACTCCGGAATCTTCCCGATGTCGAAAATCGTATCACTTGTGAAGCATACTGCTTCTTCAACGCCGGGAATCGGCGGAACAACCGGCCGGGAGCCTGTCGCAATAATAATGTTTTCACCACGAATGACTTCTGTTTTCTCCTTAAGCTGAATAGAAATGGACTGATCGGCCAGCACTTCACCCAAGCCATTGTAGACATCGATCTTGCCTTTTTTTAATAAATAAGAAATACCGTTTCTCAGTTGCTGGATCACTGCATCTTTCCGAGCCAGCATTTTCGGAAGGGAAAAAGTCATCGCACCTGTTTCGATGCCCCAACTTTTGGCCTTTTCGATGCTTTCAATCACTTCCGCATGTCTCAGCAAAGTCTTGGATGGAATGCAGCCGCGGTTTAGACAAGTACCGCCGAGGTCCCGGGCTTCAATCAGAGCCACCTTTTTTCCGAGCTTCGCTGCACGAATCGCAGCTACATACCCGCCAGGACCTCCTCCAAGCACCACTACTTCATAATTATTCACTGACATCTACTCCTTAGGCCAATAATTTGAATGGCTGTTCAAGCGCTTCTTTCAACTCCGTCAAAAAGGCTGCAGCCGGAGCACCATCAATTACCCGGTGATCAAACGACAAACTCAAAACCATCATCGGCCGAAGCTCGATAGCCCCATTAACGCCAACCGGCTTTTCATTGATGCGCCCCACGCCAAGAATAGCTGATTCGGGCTGGTTGATGACGGGTGTAAAGGCATCGATGGCATACATTCCCAGATTGCTGACGGTGAAAGTGCCGCCTGACATTTCTTCCGGTTTCACTTTGTTCTCGCGCGCCGCTTTACCGAGGCGTTTACATTCTGCAGTCAACGCCGCAAGGCCTTTTTGATCCGCATTTTTAACCACGGGGACCAGCAGGCCGTTATCTGCGGCAACGGCCAATCCAAGGTTGATTTCTTCATGGTAGATGATGTGATTGCCTTCCAATGCAACATTGATATGTGGATGCATCTTCAACGAATAAGCTGCAGCTTTTAAAATGATTTCCGTGTAAGAAACCCGGAATCCGGTTTGCTGTTCAATCGGTCCGAGCAATTGCTTACGCAAATTGATCGCTTCAGTCATGTCCACTTCGGTCGTCAATGTCACATGTGGAGCAGTCGTTTTGCTTTGAAGCGTGCGCTGGGCCACTACTTTACGAATGCCTTCCAGTTTAACGCGCTTGCCGCCGGCTGCAACAGGAGATGATGCAATCTGTTTCACGCCTTCGACATCGGCACGGTAAATTTTCCCTTGAGATCCTGTTCCACTAACTTCTTTTAAATCAACGCCTTCTGCTTCGGCAACCTTTTTCGCTAATGGCGTCGCTTTAAGTGCAGTATGTGAAGACGTAAAAGCCATGACATCGCCTTGATGAATACGCCCGTTCGGTCCAGATCCCGGCACTTCAGCAAGCCTCACATTTTCTTCTCTCGCTGTTCTTCTAGCAGCAGGAGTCGCCCGAAGTTTTTCAGCAGTTGCTTCGGTCTCAGCCGGTTCGTTTGCGGTTCTTTCAGAAGTGGTATCGGTAATGCCCTGCTGCACCAAATCTTCTAGTTGCGGCTGCCTTGAGTCGCTTACATCTTCATCTTCTTTTGCAGACCCTGATTCACCAGGCGGCGAGTCAGGCACTTGCTCGCCGGCTTCGCCGATATATCCAACGACGTGGTTGATTGGCACTTCATCATCTTCCTCGAAATACTTTTTCAGCAAAATGCCTTCTTCGTAGGATTCCACTTCAATATTGATTTTGTCCGTCATAATTTCAAACAATGGCTCGCCTACTGCAACCGCATCGCCTTCATTCTTGAACCATTGCAGCAAAGTTCCCACTTCCATCGTGCTGCTTAGTTTCGGCATGAATATTTCTTTGGCCATCGATTCATTCCTCCTCCCTACAGGCGGTTTAACGTTTCTTTTACTGCTGCAACAATATCATCGACAGTTGGAATCGCCGCTTTTTCCAGTTCAGGGTTATACGGTATCGGTACCGCTTTTCCTCCTAAGCGCTTGATTGGCGCATCCAGGTAATCGAAGGCTTCGCTTTCAGCAATCGTGCTGGCGATTTCCCCGCCAAACCCTCCACGCTTGACCGCTTCATGGACAACTATTAGCCGGCTCGTTTTCTTCACAGATTGGATAATCGTTTCTGTATCCAGAGGAACCAGTGTACGCGGGTCAATTACTTCTACATGGATGCCCTCTTTTTCGAGTTCCGCCGCCGCTTCAAGTGATTTATGGACCATAATTGCTGTCGCAACAATCGTTACATCGGTTCCTTGCCGCTTAACGTCCGCTTTTCCCAGCGGAATGGAATACAGCTCTTCCGGCACGTCCGACTTCGTCTTGTAGCATAGCTTATGTTCATAAAAAATGACCGGGTTGTCGTCGTCAATCGCTGCTTTCAGCAGCCCTTTGGCGTCGTAAGCTGTCGAAGGTTGAACGACTTTCAATCCTGGTACGTGGGCCATCCAGGCCTCCAAGCTTTGGGAATGCTGTGCCGCTGCACCTGTGCCGGATCCCGATGGCGTTCGCAGCACCATTGGCACTTTCCCTTTACCGCCATACATATAGCGGATTTTTGCAGCTTGGTTTACCATATTGTCCATTGCAATCGTGATGAAGTCCGAAAACTGAAGTTCCAATATCGGACGCATGCCGGTCAATGCTGCACCGACTGCTGTTCCGGAAATCGCAGCTTCTGAAATGGGTGTATTGCGAATCCGTTCTGGCCCGAACTCTTCGATCATGCCTCTTGTTACACCAAAAGCCCCACCATAGACGCCGATGTCTTCGCCCAATATGAATACATCTTCGTTCTGGCGCATTTCCTGGCTCATTGCTTCTTTAACTGCTTCTAAATAGGTCAGCTCCCTCATGGCCATACTCTCCTTTGCTCTGCTTTAAGCATAAATATCTTCCATTAAGTCATCGATGGTCGGCATCGGACTATCTTTTGCAAATTCAACGGAATCCTCAATTTCCTTTTTCGCTTCGGCTTTGATCTCATCAGCTGCTTCTTCTGTCAATAATCCTTTTTCAATCAATACATCGCGCAGACGTGCAATCGGGTCTTTCGCTCGCCATTCCTGTTCTTCTTCGCGGGTTCTGTACTTTTTGGCATCACTCTTCGAGTGGCCTTTCCACCGGTACGTTTTCGCTTCCACAATCGAAGGACCTTCTCCGTTTCGTGCCCGGTCCACCGCTTCACCAACGCCATTCATGACGTCAAAAACATCATTGCCGTCCACTACTTTTCCAGAGATGCCGTACGCTTCTGCACGCTGTGCGACATCTTCGACATTCATCATCTCTTTTGCTGGGCCAGACATGCCGTATTGGTTGTTTTCACAAATAAAGACGACAGGAAGCTTCCATATAGACGCCAAGTTCACTGCTTCATGAAAACTCCCTTCATTTGATGCGCCATCCCCGAAAAAGCAAAGAACAACGTAGCCTTGCTTTTTCATTTGGGAAGTCAAGGCTGCTCCGGTGGCAATTGAAAAACCACCGCCGACGATTCCATTCGCTCCCAGGTTTCCTTTTTCGACATCCGCAATGTGCATCGAACCGCCTTTTCCTTTGCAGTAACCGGTTGTACGCCCAAACAATTCAGCCATCATCCGATTCACTTCCGCGCCTTTAGCGATGCAATGGCCATGCCCCCGGTGCGTACTTGTAATTTTGTCCCGGTCTTCCAGTACAGCGATCGAGCCCACTGCTGATGCTTCTTGGCCTACCGCTAAATGCGTCGTTCCATGAATCATGCCTTTGGCAAAAAACTCGTCAACTTTTTCTTCAAAGTACCGGATCAACCACATTTGCTTCAGCAGCCCTGTTAGGTCTGTCTCTTTGACGCGTGGCGGCAAATTCACTAATTGAGTCATCGAAAATCCTCCTCCATGTTTACATTTGTTCATATGCGTAACATATGTAAATATCATAAGACTTTTCAGTTAATTCGTCAAGAATAAAAAGGGTCTGGCTCCTCTCCTTTGTTGAGAAGCCAGACCCTTTAGCAGGAGAGATTATTTTATTTTTTTCTTCGATTTATAAGTTTGCATCACTTTCCGGGAAGAATTGACATCTTTTAAAAGCTCGTACGGTTTCCTGATTGCCCGAACCGGCAGCGATAGCAGCAAATGGCTCAGGTCTTCTTTGTATTCTTTTGTTATCCGTGTCGGCTTTGTTGATATGCGTTCATATATTTCTTTATAGAATTCTTTTTTGAGATCCAATTTCAACTCCTTCGTCCGGCCGCATTGCAAACAACTGATGCTTTTTATGTCATCATTGATATACGTTACTTCGTGATTGACTTCTTCTTTGCAGCCGAGGCAGTACAGTCCTGCTTCCATTTTTTTTACTTTCATCACAGAACACCTTCTCGCTTAGTTATTTAACAGTTGGAATTTGTGATCAGAATGTTCTTTCCCGGTATTTGCGGCTTATTTGCTGGAAGCTAAACTTTAACCGGAATTGCTTTTTCTTCTTTTACTGCAAAGGTATCATCCTGCATTCGGCGCAGACGCCAGATTGTCGACTCTTTCGTTTGGACAACATCGTCATATGAAATAATCTGACCTTTTTTAATGGACCGTTTCAGCTGGACGTTGCGGTCGACTAAGCCCATTGGCAGAGCGTTTTTTTCCTTCGCTTCAGTTGCAGAGAGTATGCTGCCATAAACGGTGAATCCGCCGATGCTGTCTAGGAACTGCCCTTCCTCAAGATCAGTCTTGGCCACAGCCACTGTTTCGGCCTGAAGCCCTTTCCAGGGAGCGATTGTCGCCTCATTATAGATAAACGCTCTGGCAATGGAAATCGGCGTCTCAAGGCTGGTTAAATGATATGGCCGGTACAGCACATAGTTCGGTCCGTCGCCCATGCTCAAATATTGCATTTCATGATTGACTTCTTCTTTTTCTGAAGCCACAATCGCGAAAACGCCTGGCGCAACGCCATTGATGTATTCAACAATCTTCTTATTGCTGACTTGGCCGCCTTCTTCTTTCAATTTAAAAATTTCCGGCAGCCCTTTGACATCGCTGACAAAGCCGTTCATCCCCGGTTTATCCGGAAGAAATCCTGTGGCATTAGCCACTGCCGTCATTTCTACCATTGTTTTTGTGCCGTCCTGGAAAGAAGCCAACATTTTTGCACTCGCTCCTTTTCTGGCAGCTTCTTCCGCTGCAGAATCGGGATTTGCCGCCAAGTTTAAGGGATTATTTTTCCCTTTACCCAGCGCTACCACCTCAAACCCCAGCGCATCCGCAAAATCGTATAATTCCATAATTGCCCCCGGCTCGTCTCCTGCCGTTCCGGTATAGACGACGCCGCTCGCATCTGCCATTTTCTTCAGCAGCGGACCAATTGTGACATCTGCTTCTACATTCAGCATGACAATGTGCTTTTTGTTTAAAATAGCATCCCACGCAATTTTCGCTCCAATGTCTGGCACTCCGGTCGCATCAACCACCACATCGACATCGGCCAAAGACGTTACAAGCTGCGCGTCTGTGGTTGCTACGACTTTACCACCCTGAATGGCTTCTGCCGCTTCATTGGCCTGATTTGTTTGGACAATGTCTGCATCTGCCACACCGGCCTTCAGGTATGCATTCGTGACATTGTCTATTTGAATATCCGCAGTGATGACCACACGCATCCCCGCCATGCTTTCGATCTGGGAAACCATACCTCGTCCCATTTGCCCTGCACCTACAAGTCCAACCTTGATTATGATTCCGTTTCTTTGCATTTCTTCGAGTTTTCTATTTATACCTAGCATTTCTCAGTCTCCTCTTTGTCAGGCTTTGTAAATGCGGATTGCAGCTCCAAGCGCCAATTCAGGCATCACTTTCTTTTCTACACACATCGTTCCTGGAAGCAGGTCCGCCGATACTTCTCCGCTAAAACTAATGGTGCAATGTCCAATATCCCGAAGTGTTTCATTAACTTTGTTGCCAACAAATAAAATTTCGTAGCTTTCATCGTTGATTTCCAGAATATCTCCAACTTCCACTTGGTGTTGAAGATCTGCTTTTTCGTGGATTACGGCAAATGATCGAAGTTCTGCTGGAACCGTATCGTTGAAAATGACCATCATGTTTTCCTCAGCAAAAATCCCGACTTCTTCCCCAATCTCTTTTATATTAGCTTCATATTTTTTAATCATAATATTCTCCACCTAACTGCCTCCTTTTTAGTACAACCCAAAACTGAATAGATATGCGATGACTACTGCCAATGGCCCTGTGATCAATCGGGACATCAATACAGCAGGCACACCGACTTCGATCGTCTCGGGTTCAGCTTCTCCGAGCGTCAATCCAACTGGTACAAAGTCAGCCCCTACTTGGGGATTAATCGCAAACAAAGCCGGCAATGCCAGAGCTGGCGGAATATTTCCGCGTCCGATTTCTACACCGATCAATACCCCTACGACTTGTGCGATAACTGCTCCTGGCCCAAGAAGCGGCGACAGAATCGGCAATGCACAAATGACGGAAAGAATTAGCAATCCGACAAAGTTTCCGGCAAGCGGTGTAACGAAGTTTGCAATAATGTCACCGATTCCTGTGAAGGTGATAATTCCGATTAACATACTGACAAATGCCATAAACGGCAGGATATTTTTCAGGACTTGATCAATCGTTTCACGGCCAGCCTGATAAAGAACCCCTACCACTTTTCCTGCTCCACGGCCGACTCGTTCTACAATATTCATTTTTTTCGGCTGTTGATAATTTTCCGCCGCTTTCCGTTTTGCTTCTTCTTTCAATTCTTGAGGTGTCATGCGTGCTGCTGGTGCTTCCACTTTGTCGACAGCAGCCTGGACTTCATCCTGATCCTCATAAAATGCAGCTGCAGGACTGATGTCCGAAACTGTAACACCTGAAACAAAATTTTCTTCATTAATAAATTTCATCAATGGTCCTGATGGAGATGTAGGGTTTACATTGATTGTTAAAATATTCATCTTTGGATAAACTCCACAGCGCGCCGTTCCCCCACAGTCGATAACGACACAAGCCATTGCCTCTTTATCATATGAAGATTTAAATCCATCAACGGCTTCTGCGCCTGTCAGGCGCGCAATTTCTTCAGCAACTGGATGAATTCCGCCTCCTGTAACAGATACAATATATCTTCTATTTTCGTTTGGCCGAATCGTGAGCGGGCCGCCCCAGCCTCCGCGTCCTTTGGTAACGGAAATCGCTTTAAAGTTTGATGGTGCCTGAGTTTCTGTCATTCTCCCTGCCTCCTTTTCAAATGGGCATATCTATAGACTGTTAGACTTCCATTCCTTTTGCTTTCATCATGCGGACAGTAATGATTTCAGTTACAATGCCGCGGATCAATATGACAATCACACCTACTAAAAAGAAGCGAATGGCTAACGGCCCGAGTGATAACCCTAATTCTGTAATTCCGGCAGCAATTCCCAGATATACGAATAATTCAGCCGGATTGGCATGCGGGAATAATCCTGTGATCGGATGGACGAATGATACAGCTGAATCATAAAAAGCAGGTTTTTGCTTTTCAGGAAGAAACTTCCCGAAAGTATACGCCATTGGATTCGTTAAAAAGAATACTGCCAATACCGGAAAAATCGTATAACGCAGAATAATATTTTTTGTGCTTTTCCGTGCAAGATTGTTAATCCGTTCTTCCCCGATTAACCGGATTAAAGCATTAATGGCTGTGATTAAGACAATCAACAGCGGAATGATTCCTGTAACGAGACCTGTAAATGTATCAGCACCTGCTTGGAACATTCCGATAAAGCCTTCTGCGAGCCTAACTAAAAAATCCATCTTTTTTCCTCCTTATACCGCCAGATTTGTTTGCTTGTTCATTTGTGTTTCAATTTTTGCAATGGCCATTCTAAAAGCCTGGCCAACAAGATCCTGATTAAGGGTTTCTTTCAATTGCCCTATGTTCAGCCCGTCGTACTCCGTGAACGGTTCAAACCGGCTAAACACTGTCACGCCTTTCATTAATCGGCTTTCGACTACGTTCCCCTCCTTATCGGTTACCATAATTGAAATAACCCCTATTCCAAACTTTTGTTTTTGTATGCCTACGCCTAAATATCCTGAAGGCCTGGCACTCATTTTTTTAAGGGTTGCCTGGTAATTTTTCAATTGAACTTTCGTCATGGCGATTTGAAGCAACCATATACCGGCAAACGCAGCGATAAACCACCCCCACAAGTAAATCCCCTCCACTCTTCTTTACATATGTTCGACATCATTACAAATGTTATTAGCTACATTATAAAAGCGCTTTCAAAAGAAATCAATAGCCATTGAAAGAATATTTTAATTATTTATTTAATTGAATCCAAGTTCAGTGGAATGTTAATGTTTATTATTAATTAGGAACACAAAAAGACGCACTCGCCAACAGCGGAGTGCGTCTTTTCATTCTTACTTAGTATTTAATTTCTTTTACCGCTTTCGTTCAAGATCGTGCTTCACGATTTTGTCGCTCACTTGCTGGCCGCTGAGCGTCACCATCGGCATGCCACCGCCTGGATTGACGGTGCCACCGACGAAATACAGATTGTCGTATAGTTCGCTCTGCTTCTTGTGCTTGAAGCCGCCATTCCTTTTTTTATCAGAAACGGTTCCATAGATCGCACCGCGGTCGGATCCGTAAGTGCGTTCGATGTCATGCGGCGTCCAGACATCCCGCGTCACAATGTTCTCGCGCAAGCCTTCCAAGCCCATGCGCTCGAGTTTATCGAGGACGCGCTCTTCAAACTCCCGGTATTGCTCCGCCGTAAACGGCTTGTCTTGGATATACGGGATATGCGGCAGGATCTTGATGTTTTCATGCCCGGCCGGTGCTTGGGATGGATCGGTTTTGTTGACGTTGACGAGGTAAATTGTCGGGTCATCCGGCAGTTCGTGTTTCTCGAAAACCTTATCCATCTGCTCATGCAAATTCTCCGAAAAGAAGAAATTGTGGTGATTCAGGAACGGATAGGTTTTTTTGACCCCCAGGTGCAGGACGAGGCCGGAACTCGACGGTTCGTATTTTTTCACCAGCTTGGTGACAAACTTCTCATCTGCATCGACCATTTTTTTATAAAACGGAATGACTTCCATGTTCGAGACATAATAATCGGCCTTCTTGACGGTACCGTCTTCCAGTTCAATCGCCTCGAGCTGCTGCGTTTTTTCATTGACGTGCGCACGTACCACGCCCATGCCGGTATGGATTTGAACCCCTGCTTCTTTAGCTAAGCGCGTTAAGCCTTCCGCTAATTTATGCGTGCCGCCTTCTACGTACCAGCAACCTTGCGCATGCTGCATGTAAATCATCATATTGAGAACTGCAGGCGCGCTGTAAGGAGATGAACCGACATATTTGACGTAATAAGCCAGCATATCACGCAAATGCGGATTGCTGATGCGCTTGGAAATGGCGCTGTACATCGTCGACGTCAAGTCGAACCCGGTTAATGTCGCGATGATGCCGTTTTGCGCAACTGCTTCTTTCGGCGACTCGAAGCCTTCTTTCAAATAGCTGTGTTCCGTCGTCTTGTAAATCCGCTGCGCGTATTTGAGCAGCGCGTAATACTCTTTCATGTCCTTTTTGGAAAGTGCCGGATTCGCCCGCTCCATCAAGCGGAGATCATGGTACAAATCCAGAACTGTGCCATCCGGGAAGAATGAACGCCATTCCCGCTCAAGACGCTTGATGGGCACGTAATCCTCCATACGCTTGCCGCTTCCTTGGAATAATTTATCGAAAATATGCGGCATCGTTAAAATGGACGGTCCGAGATCAAAGCCGAAACCATCCTGTTCCAGGCGGTTCACTTTCCCGCCGACATGATCATTTTTTTCATATAACGAAACAGCGTAGCCTTTTTGCGCGAGTGAAATAGCGGCAGAAATGCCGCCGAGGCCGCCGCCGATTACAATTACGGATTTTTTCGGATTCATCATAGCGGTATCATCCTTCTTTCATTTTTATCTAATCTGACCCATTTCAGGAGACGCAAACCAGCTCTGTTGCATGCATCATGTTTCTTTCCATTCCCCTTATACAGAGCGGCAGAAACTTTACTCGTATAGCATTTGTACAGCAATTATATACTATTGGTAGAAGATAGAGAATTGATAACGATAGAGGATGCGAATAAAATAAGAATAAAAGTGCAAAAAGTAGTTTTGTTGAAGATCGCTTCGGCCGCTCAGGGCATGGGGTATAGATTATTAAAAACATCAAATCAATTTATATAGGAGGTTTTCATTCATGAAAGGTCCTTCAAGTTATCGCATCGATTCAGCATCACGAGTAATTGCAGCTCCACGGCAAGCCATCTACGAGGCTTTTGTAAAACCGGAATCGTTGGTTTTGTGGCTGCCGCCCGAAGGCATGTCAGCCCACATCGATCTCTTTGATGCGCGCGCAGGCGGTTCATATCAATTAACTCTGACATATGAAGTCGACCACTCAAATCCAGGAAAAACTTCGGACAACACCGACGTCTCAAAAGGCCGGTTTCTGGAACTGGTTCCTGAGACCAAGATTGTCCTGGTCGGTGAATTCGATTCGGAAGATCCTGCGTTTTCCGGTGAGATGGTGCAGACCTGGTTTTTGGAAGCTGTTGCGGCGGGCACCAAGGTGACGATTGTGAATGAACGGGTGCCAGAAGGAATCCGGAAAGAAGATCATGATGACGGGCTGAACTCCACGCTGGAGAATCTTGCCCGGTTTGTTGAAAAGTAGACAAGTGAACCGCGTTGTCTATTGCTGTCTTCTGAGCAAGTTGATAATTTGTTCATTTTGTTCGACTTGTTTAGTTGAGTTGATTTTAATTATCCGGATCCACCGAATGGCAAGTAACACCGCAACAAATAATAAGATTCCTAAAAAACCAGTTAGTCCGATATCCATAACTTCCCCACCTTTAAATCTAGTTTGTTTTCCAGAAAACAATGACACTATTATAGTTTCGCCAACTCATCCAGCAATGCCTTCCGTTTCGGGTACATGAATTTCACTTCGTCGATCAGTACATCCGCCGCTTCTTTGCCTGCTGCTTTTTGGAAAATCCGGATTTTGGTGCAGGCGGTGTAATAGCTTTTTCGGTTAGATGCGGATGCGATCAATTTGTAGATATACGAAGTGAAGATTTCATTCACTTCGTGCGGATACTCTTTCAGCAAATGCGGATACAGTTTTTCGATTTCGGAAAGATTGGCGCGGCAATAGTCCAGCAAGTCTTCGTCCCTTTTTTCGTCAATCAGAATCTTGAGGTAAAGGGATTTGTCCCAGCCGTTGTTCTTAAGCTTTTCAAGCAACTCCTCCAGCATCGCTGGCCATTGTTCAGCGCTCACCAGGTTTTTCAGCTTGGTGTAATACGCTTCGTCTCCCCCGGCTGCGAACTCATAAGCGAGTTCGATCATGCCGGGTTTATTCTGCATGCCTTCGTAAGCCTCGAAGCGCAGCTTTTTCCAGTCCCTCACCAAGCCGCGAAGCTCGGAATCGATTTGTTCCGACACCTTGCACAAGTGAACTACTTTTTCGAATTCTCCTGCAACCAGAGCTTGGACGATTTGGGATCTGCGGATATTTGAGTAGCTGTGATGCTTGGCATAGAACGCTTCAACCGCATCGCGGTCTCCTTGCTGCTGCAAAATCGCCAGCTGATACGTCCGGAATTGTTCTTCTGTGTAGTCGGATTTCCGATTTTGCATTTCTTCGCTGGCAATGACCTTATCAATAAACCCGTAGATTTTATTAGCGTAATCGCCCTGGTCGGCCCATTGCAGGAGCGATCCGGCAAGTTCTGTTGCAGCGTCTGTCATGTCTTGGCCAATCGCAAAAAGAATATGCGGATACAATAGCCCGAGCGTCCAATCGACCTTTGCCGCATCGAGGCCATCTTGCCATTTATCCATGATGTCATGGATCTCCACTAAACTTTCGTTGATGACGGATCCGATTATCCCCGATGAATCATCGGCAATTCCGAGCATCTCGGTGCATTCAGCAATGACAATCAAATGAAGGGTGAGCATCGTTTCGCCGTCTTTCATCGGGATTAGCGTGCTCAAGTATTCTTGGACTTCCAGCGCTCCTTCGATTGCGTCATGGGTGCGGTCCCATTCGATAAAGCCGCTGCGTTCTGCACGGTTGACTGATTTTTGGATGATGTGGCGAGCAGCAATTTCATCCATTACGATTGGAGCTGAGAACTTGTCCGCTAAATATTGGTTCACCGCCGGCTGCCGCTGCAGCAGCTCTTCAAAAATTTCCAGCAGCTCCGCTTTTTTCAGCGCTTTTAGACGGGTCAGCGCATCCGGCTTACTGCCAGGATGTTCTTTCTTATAAGCTTCAATCGCCAGGCACACCGCCACTTCATGCTTGCACAGCGAATCCGATTCGAACGGGCATGTGCAGTAAGTCGATGACAGATTCCCGTCTTTTTTCAGGTTCACGGCCACGTCGTAGTCCGTCGTTCCCGCTACAAGCGCATGCCAGCGGTTCGGTGCATCTTCCGTCAAATCTTTGACATGCCCTTGTTTAAAATAATCCACGCCGCGCGTGTACAGCTTAGCTGGCACGTACGCCTTCAAATTGTTCAGCTTCATGTCCATCCCCCTTACTTCACTCTCAATTTTAAGCTATTTGAAGGCAAAAAAACCACACCTGGCTTGCCGGTGTGGCTGTGATGAAAATTTTATTTTTTGTTTCTCTCTTTGATTTTATTCGCAACGTCATCTTTCATGACCATGGCTTTGTCTTTGTACGTCGATGCTTTTTCTTTGTAGTCGTCTTTGTTTTCTTCCCAATGCGCCTTGCCTTTTTCAATCGACTTGTCTTTCAATGCGTTGAGCTTGTCCAGAAATGCCATATGAATCATCCTTCCGTTTTCCTGCCGCTAAAGCGGACAGTTCCACTGGCCTAAGCATAACCTTATTTAAGGGGTTTGTCGCAAAAAGGAGTTTTTTTATGCTTAATTGAATATCATTTCCCTGACAAGTAACACCTTATTTGTAATGATACTTGCATTGAAGAATATAAACGTTTTGTTCATCAATCCGATAAACCAGCCGATCCGTTTCATTAATCCGTCTAGACCAATAACCATTTAAATCGTAGCGCAAGGGCTCCGGCTTGCCGATGCCCTCATATCCGTTTCGCTGGATGTCTTGAATCAACGCATTAATTCGTTTCAGCGTTTTTTTATCTTCTGTTTGCCAATCCGTATATTCTTCCCATGCTTTTTCCGTAAAAACAATGCTCATCAATCAGTTTCCAAAAGCGTGCGTGAAGCTGCTATGCCTTTTTCTAATTGTTTTTTTGATTCCATCAAATGTTTCCGATTCGCTTCATTGCCAAGCAAATGCATATTTTCCATCAAATTATTGTATTCCTCAGCAGAAATCATCACAACGTTTTTTTCGTTTTTCCGTGTAATGATAATCGTTTCAAAATCATCTGTGACTTTATCCATATATCGCTTTAGATTGTTGCGCAACGAAGAATAATTGATTGCTTCCATAACATCACTCCCTCCCATTTATTGTACAATATTCCGTACAATAAATGAACTATATGAGTTCAGTCTTCACTTTTCTTTTATTCTATTAGAGCTATGCAATTCCTGCATAATTTATAAGCATGAATAAAACAAAATGCCCCTTCCAAAAACGCAGGTTTCGTTGGAGTGGCATTGTATGAAGGGGCGTATACTCAGCATTTTCCAGAATTTTTTCGTTATCACAAAACAGTTAGAGCAAGTCCAGCTCTATTTCATTTTTCTTCAGCCATTCCGAGATTCTCTCTTTCGCATATGCTTGTTCAAACTTATACCAGCTTTGTTCAATATTTAACGCCTGGACAGTGTCTTTAAAATGCCTGAACGGTTTTCGCTCACCTAAAATTTCTATTAAAAGAGTCTGGTTCGCCGGTTTTTGTGCTTTGGCAAACAATAGCATCATATCAAAAGCTTCAGGCGATGTGAGTTGCGGAATCAGAAGAAGATGTTCAGCCGATTCCGCGTTCCAATCGATTTCCGGTTCTCCCGTAAAATCCTCTTCCCCATCGAATAGGATTTCTCCCGTGATCCGGTTCAAAACCCCTTGCATATCGTCACTGTGATACAAAAACAGATCTGCCAATTCATCGATTACTGCCATCGAGCTCACCCCACATTCAGTTTCAGGAATTCATTTGCGAAAGATATGCTTTCAAATTCTCCATCTCCGGCAATTTTACAGCTTCTTTGGCGTTAATCGCCAAAGCTGGAAGGATTGGCTCCAGCAATCGGTGGACTTCTTTCTTTACCACCAGTGTGTGCGGTCTCTTTCCAAACTTTTCGATAAAGTCTAATAAGCCTTGCTGCACCGCTTCATCGGCACCCCAATTCTCGAAGATGTCCTGATAAAGCGCTATTCCTGATCTGCTGTCGATCGCTGCAGCCATCAAAGGGAAATAAGGGCGTTCCCCTGCTGCCGGCTGCACCGGCATATTGATGTAAAACAAATCGAATTCAATCTCACCGGCGAAAACCGGCTTCTTGCCGGCACGGTGCAGGTCAATATCTGTAACCATCTGTTCCGCTGGCTGATCCTGTTCTTCGCCCGGGTATAAAGCTTTGACCTGAACGAGTGAATTTTCCCACGTGATCCCGCTATCATTTATTCGGTGAATCCGTGCAAACATGTCTTCTTCTTCCATAAACACCGGCAGCTCTTGCCCTTGCTGAACCAGTTGAAAAACCTTTTCAGTCTGTTCGATTGCCAATGCCAACATCCGGGCTTCTTCTCCATCAATCGCCCATGGATAGCTGCCCGGCACCATACTGCGGAATTCCGGCCATTGCTTCTTGCCTCTGAATGACAAACCGTGCGCCTTCAAAAAAGCGTAATCGTCCTGTTCCAATTCATCCCTGTCCACAAAAGACAATAGCAGGCTCCTTTGGATAAAAACCACTTCCATCAAAGGCTTCACCTGTTCCACAACAAGCTGCAAGCTTCTCAGCCCGGCTTCCCCGATGTAAACCGCTAAGCCGAATTCCCGGCCGGCACCACCAAGCACGCTGACAAACAACCGCTCTTGGCTTACCGGGTCAAGCACCATGAAAATTTCATCATCGTCCATAACTTCCCACGGCTTTAATGCATTCAGTTCTTTGGATTTGTTCAATAAATGTTTCCAGACATTGTTTTCTCCATTATCGGCTTCAACGGACTGCACCCATGGCTTTAACGCATTATTCACTTCCGTTGCGACGATTTTTGGCGAAACGGCTTCTGTTGCCATTTCCATCCCGATACCTTCTTCTTCCGGCGCCCATCCGGCAGCCTCCACACAACGCGGATAGGTAAGGTCCGCAGACGGAGCAAGAATTTGCTGCAGCACAATGTCATGTTCCCAATCTGCTCCAAAATCATATGTGTAAAGGCCGTGATCTTTCTCAACAACAAACCAATCGCTCAATAATTCGTCTTCTTCATCCCGCGCATTTTCATTGGAATACCCGAATTCCGAGTAATCCGGACTAATTTCAACCCACTGTGATTTCCTGCCATTCGTTTTCAAAATGTTGAACATATGCAAATGGCTGTCTTCCCACTCGAAAGCAGCTTGGAGAACTTGATGAAATTCAAAAAACGTCATTCCGCCATCCACTTGCAGTGTTCGCCATACTGGCGGCTGCGTGTTTTTTAACTGCACCTTGAATTCGTAAATCATCACTTCACTCCATCCAGTCATTTTCTCTTTATTGTAAATGATTGATTTGAGCTTTTCAAAAAACATTAAGCTAATAAAATGAAAAGCGCCTTTCGTCTATTCGAAATTCAAATCGCATGAACACTGACAGTATACTTTTTATCAGTATGTGATTTTAAAGTGCGTACTTCACAAAAAGGATGCTTGGGCTTACACTGATCGTGAGCCAAAATAAGAATACGAGGAGATACACATATATGAAATTACAATTAGCTTTAGACTTAGTAGACATTCCACAAGCCATCGAATTGGTGAAAGAAGTAGAGGCATTTATTGATATCGTTGAAATCGGCACGCCGGTCATCAACAAAGAAGGCTTGAAAGCTGTTACGGCGATCAAAGAAGCTTTCCCGAACCTGGAAGTTCTAGCAGACGTGAAAATCATGGACGCTGCCGCTTATGAAGTTTCGAATGCTTCTGCTGCAGGCGCGGACATCATTACGATCCTTGCACAAGCAGAAGATTCGTCGATCAAAGGCGCAGTCGAAGAAGCCAAAAAACAAGGCAAGAAAATTCTCGTCGACATGATTGCAGTCAAAGACATCAAGAAGCGTGCTGCAGAACTTGACCAGCTTGGCGCTGATTACATCTGCGTCCACACAGGCTACGATTTACAGGCAGAAGGCAAAGACTCATTCGAAGACTTGCGCACCATCAAAAGCGTCGTGAAAAACGCACGCGTCGCGATTGCGGGCGGCATCAAATTGGAAACATTGCCAGAAGTCATCAAAGCACAGCCTGACTTGATCATCGTCGGCGGCGGCATCACGGGCAAAGACGACAAAGGCGCAGAAGCGAAGAAAATCCAAGAGATGATGAAAGAAAGCGTAACGGTCTAACATGAACACCACAGCTTTCACAGAAGAAATACTGGCTGAACTCCAGCGGACGCTCTCGCTCATCGATGACCGGGAAGCCGAAAAGCTGGCAGAAGGCATGCTGCAGGCAAAGAAAATCTTTGTCGCTGGCGCCGGCCGCTCGGGCTTTATGGCCAAATCTTTCGTTATGCGCATGATGCACATGGGGCTTGATGCGTATGTGGTGGGCGAAACGGTAACGCCGAATCTGGAAGCGAACGATCTGTTCATTGTCGGCTCCGGTTCAGGCGAAACCCAAAGCCTGGCTGCGATGACGCAAAAAGCGAAGTCGATTGGCGCAACGGTCGCGGCCATTACCACCAATCCGGAATCGACGATTGGCAAGCTCGCTGACATCGCCATCACCATTCCAGCGCAAGCGAAAGCGGACGGCAAAAGCGGCAAGTCCATCCAGCCGATGGGCTCGCTGTTCGAGCAATCGCTCCTTGTTTTCTACGATGCGTTGATTCTTCGTTTTATGGAGAACAAAGGGCTGGAGTCCGACAAGATGTACGGCAGGCACGCCAATTTAGAATAAAAGCGAATAAGCCGGAGTCTGCTTTGATAGAGGCCCCGGCTTATTTTATTTTGCGGGGATTTCAGTCCGCTTCACTGGACAGCCGGATGCCTGACGTGCAAAAGTGAGTGTATTGCTAAGATCCATAAAAAGAAATTCAAGGAGCGAACCCTATGTATAAAATGATTGCGATCGACCTCGACGGCACGCTGCTGACAGACGAGCTGACGATTTCCCCGAATACGATAACCGCCATCCAGCAAGCGATTGAAATGGGCACAGTTGTGACAATCGCGACCGGACGGATGTTTTCTTCCGCCAAGCTCATCGCCCAGCAAGTGGGGATCGATGCCCCGCTCATCACTTACCAAGGAGCGATGATCAAATCCGTTGGTGCAGCGGACGTCTTATATGAACGCGCTGTATCCTCTTCCATCTCGCAAAAGCTGGTCGAGCTTGCCTTCGAACGAGACATCCACCTGCAAGTCTACCAGGACGACATTTTGTACGGCGCTGCGGAAACGGACAAGCTCGTTGCTTACGCCGAAGCCGTCCAAGTACCTTATGCCGTAGAACCGGACTTGATCGGGCTCGCGCAAAATGGCTTTACGAAACTGCTGTTTATCGACGAACCGCATGTGCTCGATCCCCTGCAGCAGGAATTGCAGGCATTGTTCGGCGAATCCGCCTATATTGCGAAATCCAAAAAGAACTACCTCGAAGTGACACATCCCGAGGCAAATAAAGGCAGCGCGTTGTTATTCTTGGCGAATGCGCTCGGCATCGACCGCTCGGAAATCATCGGCATCGGCGATAACCACAACGACTCCGAATTGCTGAAGCAGGCCGGTTTCGGCATCGCCATGGGCAACGCCGTTCAGGCAGTGAAAGACATAGCGGATTACACCTCCCTCTCCAATAACGACGAAGGTGTGCGCCACGCAATTGATAAATTCATTCTCGAACCGCAGGAAGGAAGCGAAGAATATGCCCAATCTGGGAGAAAAAAGCTTTAATTGTGAAAAAGAACTGACGCTTTCGATCATCGGCGGCAAGTGGAAAATGCTGATTTTGTGGCATTTGGGCAAAGAAGGCACCAAACGCTTCGGCGAATTGAAAAACCTCATGCCGGGCATCACCCAGCGCATGCTCGTGACGCAATTGCGGGAACTCGAAGAGCATTTGATCGTGCACCGCGAAGTGTATCCGGTCGTCCCGCCGAAAGTGGAATATTCGCTGACCGACCAAGGGCGCAGCCTGATTCCGATTCTCGACTCGATGTACGAATGGGGCAAGGATTACATGAAGCAAAACTTGGACACGGAAATCGACAGCAAGAAAAATGCATAAAACAGCACAAAGCGGATTGCAGGGGGATGCAATCCGCTTTGTGCTGTTTTCTTCTATATATTTCGCAACGCTTGCCTCTTGAAAGAAGGTTCGCTTGCGTCATACCGAATTTACTTGCAGCATTCTGTGTTCACTTGTGGCAACTTAACAGTTACTTGCACCATCACATCGATAGATTTCGCCCGAAGCGGTTCTACCAACACTTCATCAAAACGCAGGGCGGTAAGCCGTAAGCGGGATGTCCTCGTACGCTTCCGGATCCAATTGTTCGACCGAACCGTCAGAGACGCCTTCGATGATTCCGGAAAGTCCGCGTTCAACCGATTTGACCAATTGCCCTTTTTCTTTTTGCCCGAGGCTCTGCGTCTGCCCTCTTACTTCAAACAGAACCGTGCCGCTGCCGTTCAACGCGTAGCTGCCAAGCGCTGTCCCAGGAAGGTCGAGCCCTTGCGAATACAGCGAGATGTTGGTGAATTTCGATTCGCCGTACGACTGAAGTTCATTGTATGCCAATAAATTCAACTGGCGTGAGAAATCGTAGTTGTAATTGTCGGCGTACTCCGCATAGTCCGCTCCTTCAGGCGTGCTTGGGTCCGGAACGAATTGCGCTGACAATGACAAGGTCACCGGATCGTTCGTGCCATCGACATAGTACAAGCCTTGGTGATGCAAGTCGACAAAGACATCGACATTGCCGAACTCATCCTGCAGCGATTTATAGACGTCGCGGGAAGTTTGCGCTTCCGGTGTGATGAACCAGCCTGGCTCATCGGATGCACCCGGGAAGTCTTGCGCTTCCGGCACATAATCCAGATCCGGATTGAAGTCGCGGTTTACGTCAAATCCAGGATTCGCGCCGTAATCGTAGCTTTGGCTGATGCCGCGGTCCAGGTAGTTCCAAGAAGGCGAAGCGCCCGACAATTGCGGATAGCTTTCAACGACTTCGCTCCACGTCAGGCTGTTGCGGCGCTTGTCCGCTTCCGACGCATCCGGGTTCATCATCGGCATGAAGACGACCGTCACTTCTTCGCGGATCTGCTGCGACGCTTTTGAGTTATTGGATAAAGTCTTCAATAAATTCAAAATCGCGACGGTGCCTGTTTTTTCATTGCCATGGATTTCACTTTGCACCAGCAGGACCTTGTCGCCGGTGCCCACTCTCGCGGTGTAGATATCCAAGCCTTCATGCGACTGCCCGGCTACATCCACTTGCACAACGCCTTTGCTGTTGGCTTCGATTTGCTTCAAGCTTTTCTGCAGCTCCTGGTAATCGATAAATCCGGAAATGGCATTGTCATGATGATGCTCCGCCGTTTTCGTATCGTTTTCGACCGCATAAACCGGCATTGCCAACGCGGTGCACAAACCCAAAACTCCGACTGTACTCGCCCATCTTCTCTTCAAAATACCCACTCCTCGATAAGATT